>JBCCVV010000248.1:0-9979 GCA_039194925.1 Bacteroidota bacterium | reverse complement strand
ATTCAACGGATACGACTGCGGTAGTGACCTTGGTAGACAATACCGCCCCGAACGTAACGGTACCGGCTCAGGATACAATTGTAGAATGCGATGGAGCAGGCAATACAGCTGATCTCACCGCATGGTTGGATGCGTATGCGAATGTAGTATTTGCAGATGCTTGTTCAGAGCCACTAGACTATGACAGTCTATTACTGGAAACAAATGGAGGTTGCGGCATGACTACGGTATTGACCTATGCCTTCTTTGCCACGGATGCGTGTGGTAATGTAAGTGCACAATCGATCGCAACGTTTACCATAGAAGATACGACGAGCCCTATGATAGTAGCGGGCATGGACTTGACGGTAGAATGTGATGGAGTAGGCAATACTGGAGAAAGAGATACATGGTTAGCGAACAATGGAGGAGCTACAGCAACGGATGTATGTTCATCGCCTTTAGTATGGACGTGGGATTTGATCACTGAGGTTGACAGTTGCGGGAATACGGGCAGTCAGACGTATTTGTTTACGGTAACGGATGATTGTGGGAATACAGCAACGACAACAGCAAACTTTATAATAGAAGATACGACAGCTCCACTCATCACTGGAGGTGAAAATTATTCCGGAGAATGTGATCAGTCCAACGCAAATAATGATGATGAATTGTTGAGTTGGTTGAATAATAGAGGAGGTGCTACTGCTGGAGATCTGTGTGGGATGATTATTTGGAGTAATAACTATGACGTCAATAATTTCATGGATGGATGTAACGATAGCAGAAATATTGACGTGACATTTACCGCAACAGATGATTGTGGGAATTCATCAGAAATTACATTGAACTTTAGTACCGGTGACAATACTCCACCGGAATTTACAAATTGTCCGAGACCTCCTATTGTAGTTGATGCACCGGAAGGATGGTGTAATGCATTTGTGAATTTCTCCTTACCTACAGCTACAGATAATTGTGGTTCACCAATAGTTGAGCAGACCGATACTACTGGCTTAACCTCTGGCGCCTTATTTCCCGTTGGACTTACTATTTTAGAATTTACAACGACTGATTCTTGTGGAAACAGTAGTATTTGTGAATTGAAAATAATAGTCAATGATTTCCATACACCCCCAGCAATTTCTTGTGTGGAAGATGTGATTGTCAATAATGATCCAACCATGTGTGGAGCGATTGTAAACGATATTGCACCGTTTGATATTGAGGATAATTGTAGTGATAATCTAGCTGTAATTTATTCAGTGACAAATGACAATGGAGAGATCATACAAGGGGGACTCTCTGATGCGAGCGGGGTTAAATTTCCAGTCGGAACCAGTACAGTAACGTATGAGGTTTTTGATCAACCTATACTGTTAATCACTGAATTAATGAATGATGGTGGTCAAGTTGGTGTGGAAATAAGCAATATTGGACCAGCAAATTTTGATATTTCTTGTTTGAATGTAGCAAGAGAGGGAGTGGAAGATACGTTAGTAAACATTTCAAATGGTACAATTTTGCCAGTCGGAGAAGTACTTACAGTATTCTTAGACCCGGTAGATCCATTGGCTGGCGTAGGCTATACAATTGGTTTATTGGATTATATTATTGATGCCGTTTCTGTTAATGGCTATGATTCAGATAATTATGACTTCGATGGCGATATTATTGGCAGTACTATTTTTAGAGCTAAATTCCCAGATACAGATTCTTCTGAAGATTGGTCTGTTGGAAATAGTTGTGCGGGATTAAGCTTCGGGTTGTTCAATCCTGAGCTACCTCAATTTGAAAGTAATGGAACGGTATCCTCTCTTCAGAGTGAATCACCCAATGTTGCAACATGTAGTTTTGATGTTACAGTTATAGACTCTGAAGCTCCATTCTGTGCGGATATAATGATGATTGATTATCCAAGTGTGGATACACCAATAACTTTTACGAATGGAGCATGTGCTACTTCAACCATTACCATCACCGACGTATTCAACGTCAGTGATGTTAATATTATTAACCTGGAAGGCAATTATCCAGAAATGAGTGAGGTAACTATTACACTTACTTCACCAGAGGGAACTGTGGCAATTCTTTTTGATGGCCTATGCGCAAATACTGCTGACTGGGATATTGATTTGGATGATCAAGCAGATGCTTCTCAAGCAAGCATTACATGCAGTCCTCTTGGAAATGGAAATGAATTTCAACCGTTACAATCTTTACACATCTTCAATGGAGAAGCTGCATTTGGAGATTGGCAATTAGATGTGTACGCAATCGGGAATAGCAATGGTGAGCTTTCGAGTTGGACACTTCAACTTTCTGAATTGGCACCATACACACAGACGGATACTATAATGGTTAACGATACACTTTTATGTGGAGCTCAATTTGATTGGCAGCATCCATTTATAGGAGATAATTGTGAATCAGGTAGCATAGCTGTTCAATATATTTTCCTTGAGGGAGCGTCCACTACACCGCCAATACTCGTGGAGGTAGGTGCACAGGCAAATGAATTTTTTGAGGTTGGTACAACGCAAATACTATATACATTAACGGATGCTTTTGGAAATACATCTCAATGTGGGTTTGAGGTAACTGTCATTGATGCTGAGAATCCTGATCTTACTGAAGTAATAGCAGAATCAGGTCTTTGCGAAGATATAATCGTTCAACTTGAGCCTGGTGCTTGTTCAAGTTCACTTACCGGATATGGTCTTGGCTTTCCGGTGAATGGTGGTTTTGCTCCGTTTGGTTCTATGGATAATTGTGGTGTTGATTCCGTATCCTACGACCCTCCGGCCAATTTTGAATTTCCTATAGGAACAACGGAAGTAACAATTACAATCTATGATGCAGCTGGTAATGAAGCAAGTTGTACATTCAATGTGACAGTTCTTGAATTTGATATTTCTAATAATCAATTGACATGTAATGCTCAATTGAATCTAAGTCTTGGACCGGATTGTATGGCAGAAATTACAGCGGACATGATTCTCGAAGGAGGACCATATGGCTGCTATGATGATTATATTGTCACAATCAATGGACCGAGTGGGGAGATTGGAAATAGTACAGATGGAACCAATATTGTTGGTTTAGAACATGTCGGTATGACGTTAGAAGTTGTCGTGTGTACACCAGATCCAAATCCGAATTGTTGCAGTTCTATGATTACGATCGAACTCAAACAACTACCCAATATCGAATGTGCGCCGGATACAATAATAAGTTGTAATATGGCTACGAATCCAAAATTTACCGGAATGCCAGAACTTCTGACTTGTGAGCAGGATTTCACACTAACTTATTTTGATGATTATGAAGATTTTGGACCATGTGGTGAGCCCAGAGCCAGAATCACAAGGACATGGACACTAGTAGATGAAAGCAATAATTCAGTTACCTGTGAGCAGACCATTGATATTGAGCAGTTTGATACAGAGGATGTTGAATTCCCTGAGGATCATACTATAGAAACTGCTTTGGATTGTGCATTAGTAGCCAATGATCCTTCTCAAATTCATCCCGATAGTACGGGATATCCTACGATTAATGGACTGGATATTCCGCTTAGTACGAACGGGTTGTGCATGGTGTCTTGGAATTGGGATGATCAGTTATTATTTTCTTGTCAAGGGTCTTATGAAATATTGCGTAAGTGGTTTGTTCGTGATATGTGTGAGGATGTAGAAATAGGTGTGAATCCTATTGAGCATTATCAAATCATAAAAGTTATTGACAATGAAGGTCCAAAAATTCATGAATGTCCAAATGACATCACAATTAGTACTGATCCTTGGTCATGCACGGGAACATACGAATTAGCCGATATCATTTCGACAATAGATGATAATTGTGGTGGAGTAGAGCAAGTATATGTTTCAGTGAATGGAGGAACCGTGGTTAATAATTTGGATGGAACGTACACACTTACCAACATGACCAAGGGGGACCATTTGGTTCGAGTACGTGTGCGAGATTATTGCTTTAATTATTCGACTTGCGAATTTACGATTAATGTGATTGACGGCACTCCACCTGTAGTGGTTTGTACACAATTTATTAGCGTTGGGCTTACTACTGATGGTAAGGCTAAGATGTTTGTAGAATCTGTAGATAATGGGTCATTTGATAACTGTACTGATGTAAGACGAGAAGTTTTCCGAATGGATGATAATTGCAATCTTACGGAAAATTTAGAGCCAGGAGAATTTGTTGAGTTCTGTTGTGAGGATATTGACGCTTCGCCAATCATGGTTGCGCTTAGGATCTGGGATGATGCAAATATGGATGGAGTTATTGGAAATGAAGGTGATAATTCGAGCCTATGTATGGTGGAAGTCACCGTTGAGGAAAAAGTAGCACCAAACTTGATTTGTCCTTCAGATATTACGTTGGAATGCAATGCGGACATAGAAGATCTTTCTGTAACAGGATCACCTGAGATTTTTGGCGCGTGTTTGATACATACAGCAGAATATCAGGATTTTGTGGATCCAATTAATGATTGCGGAGCCGCAATCATCAATCGTAGATGGAGTATAGCAGACAGACCTGAAGTATTTTGTACTCAAGTAATTACTTTGGAAACGGGCGAACCTTTCGATGGCAATATTCAATGGCCCCCAGATTGGGAAGGTGCTTGTTTGGATGATATTCCTCAGAATGAGCCGATATTCCTAGATGGTGTATGCGATCAAGTTGCTTATTCGGCAGATACGGATACATTTAATTTTGTGGAAGGTGTGTGCTACAAGTTGGTCAAAGAATGGAGGGTAATTGATTGGTGCCAATACGAACCAAATGATCCGAATTCAGCAGGAATTTGGTACCATACTCAAATCATTAAAATTAGTGACAATACGGCTCCTGAAATTCAGAATTGTGAAGATGTTACCATTGACTTGATGAGTGAAAATTGTATAGAAGATGTGATGATAACAAATATCGCCTTGGATTCAGTTTGTGGAATAAATGCTCCGCTACGCTGGGCTTATCAGTTGGATTTGGATGCGGATGGAATTTGGGATATAGAACAAGACTACAATGATCTATCAAACGATGTTTTGATCGGAAGTGAGGCTATTGTGATTATTGAAGATGCTACACCTGGAGATTACAAGATTTTGTGGAAAGCCTTTGATGGATGTGGCAATGTAGGATCTTGTGAACAGAATATAGTAATACGTGATGGCAAGGCGCCTACTCCGTATTGTTTCTCTGAATTGGTTACAGTTTTGATGCAAGACGTAAATACGATAAGCATTGGGGCTGCTGATTTTGATATTGCGTCATTTGATAATTGTACAGCTGCTGAAGACCTGGTCATTTCATTTGCTGAAAACGATATAGTTCCTACTCTGGAATTCTCATGTGTAGATATTGAGAATGGTATAAGTCAAGTTTTTGATTTAGAAATGTGGGTATGGGATGAAGCAGGGAACAAAGATTTTTGCTCAGTTTCTATTGAGATTCAAGACAATTTGGATCTATGTCAGGATACATTGAGTAACCTTGCGATTATAAGTGGTGTGATTGCAACGGAGCAGTCTCAAGGTGTTAATGATGTAGAAGTGACGTTGGAAAGTTTTGCTCCCGAATATCCGCACCAAAATCAGACGAATGAAGAAGGGGAGTATTTCTTCCTTTACAATCCTACGGGATATGATTATAGGGCTAAAGCTGTGCGAAATACGGATTATCGCGAAGGTGTGAATACTCTGGATTTGGTAATGATTCAGCGCCATATACTAGGTTTGGAATTGTTTGATAGTCCTTATAAAGTAATTGCTGGAGATATAACGGATGATCAAAGATTAACAGCTACTGATCTTTTATCACTCCGAAAGTTGATTCTAGGCGTTACTACTGAATTTGAAAACGACTCATGGAGATTTGTGGATTCAGAATATGAGTTTTCGGATATTTACTCCCCATTTCCTTATGATGAAGTTGTTAATATAGACGACCTGATGTTGAATATTAGTGGGGCCGATATGGTGGCAGTCAAAATAGGTGATGTGAATGGTTCTGCGTCCACTCAATTGAAAAATAATTTGAACGGCTCGATTTTAAGATCTAACTTAAAAAAGAAGCTTGTTTTGAAAAAAATATCGATTGACGGCGAGACGTATATTGAGTTTAAAGCTAGTGAAGATGGACTTTTATATGGATTTCAGTTTACTGGGTTTTTAAATGGAATACAAGTAGAAGGAATTAAGGACGGAGCAATTCATATGTCACCAGAAATGATTGTAAATACCTCGGACAAATTCAGAGTTTCGTGGTCTGAGGCAAAAGGAGTTCAAGTAGTGGAGAATGATGTTTTATTCAGTTTGAAAATTGACGATTCAAGGGCAAATGGGTTGCTGAAATTGGCAGAAGACGATATTCTGGTCTCTGAAATTTATTTCAATTCGCTGACGCAGCAGTCTTTGGAATTCGAATGGAGAAATACTGAATTTTCAAATCAACTCTTCCGATTGGATCAAAATGAACCCAATCCATTTAAAGGCTTTACAGAGATTGGTTTCTATTTACCGAAAGCTGGAGATATAACTTTGACAATTTATTCGGTTGATGGAAAAGAGTTGTATCAGGCTACAGAATTCTTTAAATCTGGTCAAAACAACATTCCACTACATACGCGGAAATTAGGATTGAAGGGAGTTTTGATTTATGAAATAAAAGGGAATGGAATGAAGGAAACGAAAAGAATGATTAGTTTGGAATAGAGGGTTGATAATGTATATGGTTATTTAACAACTTTGAAAAGCACCGAAAATATCATTGTAGAAATTTTTGGTGCTTTTTCATTTCAAGTTTTTTACTCGAGTTAAGAAATCTGGAAATTTCTGATTAATCGTTAACGTCGATCAAATAGTCAATTGAATATGTACTACGCTCATTGAATATTCGATATGCATTAGATTCTAATTTACTTGCGTACTGAAATTAGAACAATACAGATATGAAATACGCATTCGTTATGATAATGACTCTCTTTTATGGAGCATTGTATTCGCAATCCAATAGTAGTAACCTTCAACGATCAACTTTACAAGAAACTATGATAGAAGTGGATCGGGTATTTGCTGGTCGTGAACAAGTGGAAGGTTATCCAAAATATAAGCATTTTGCAAGATGGGCGTACTGGTGGTCAAGCCGTGTCAATGCGGATGGTACATTTCCCAATGTAGATTTTCTAAACAAAAAAGCGCTGCGTGAATGGGAAAAAGAGAACAAAGCTAATACAAGAGGAACCACCGCCAATTGGTATTTTAGAGGACCAGAAATTAGTACGTATGCCAATAATGGCTCCAGTTGTAAAGGAAACGGATATGGTAGGGTAGACCGATTGTCATTCCACCCCAACGACCCGGACAAAATATATGTGTGTACTCCTGGTGGAGGTGCATGGTATACGGATGATGGTGGCGATTCCTGGGAATGTTTGACCCATAGTCTGCCTATTATTGGTTGTGCGGGTCTGGTAGTGGATCCCGATGATCCGGCTATTTTGTATTTGCTTTCCGGTGCTGCGGACGATGCGTTGAATGGTTTCCTGCAGCAAGAAGCGTATAGCCTTTTCTCAGCTGGGATTTACAAAAGTTATGATCATGGTGAGAATTGGGAGTTGATATACGATATGGATTCGCTTGGTCAGAATGTTCAGGCGATGCGTTTAAAAATGCATCCACTCGATTCTAACGTTTTATTTGCTGCAACCAGCCAGGGTGTTGTACGATCCGAAAATAAAGGTGATAGTTGGCAACCGGTATTAGCGCCGAACTATGTTACAGATATTGAGTTTCATCCGACGGATGTTGATAGAATTTATGTGTCTGGATTTTTTGGTTACTCCTACAGCGATGACGGTGGCGATAGTTGGAACCTTCCACAAGGATTTATTCCCTGTTTGGCCAATGGAAACATTAATCCAAGAGTAGAAATCGCGGTATCGCCCCATGCTCCCAATAGTGTCTGGCTGATATCAGGACCTTATCAAAATGACGCCAATTCGTTTTGCGGATTTTACAAATCTACCAATAGCGGTGAAAATTTTCAGCTCCTAACCAATCAGAGATCAATACTGCAATCCCCAGGAAGGGCAGATCAAACCAACTATGATTTTGCAATTGCCATTTCTCCCACAGATTCCTTACGTGGATATTTGGCTGTGCAAACTATATTTAGCAATACTAATATAGATGGTAATATTTTGAATTGGAATGAAATTACTTCGTTTTGGGAGCCTACCGGAGCTCAAAAAGGCACTTTACCAACGGAATATGTACATCCGGATATTCATGATGTCGCTATTAATCCATTGGATAATAAACTCTACTCGGCTTGTGATGGAGGTGTCTTTGTATCGGTAGATAATGGTCAGAATTGGTCCAATATTACTAAAGGTATACACAATGCTCAAATCTATAATCTAAATCTGAGTCCTACGGATAATGATCATTTCGGAATTGGACTTCAGGACAATGGAGCCAAAGTTAAAAATGCACCAAACACATTGGATATACTTCATGTGGGTCAGGCCGATGGTTTTGACGTTGTTTTCGATCCAAACAACACCAATAGAATTGTTTACTCTGTTAATGGAGGTGTTCGGTACTGGCCAGATTTCAACAATGATGCAAGTTTTAATGCAAATGCAGGTGGGAATAACCAATTTTTTAAACCGATACGCTTCACTCCGAATAATAGCAATCAGTTTTATTCAGGAGGACAACCTTTACAAATTCATACCATCAATCCGGATAATTCCGTGAGCCTTGTCAATTCAAATTCGATCAATGCATCTGCAACTTGGGAAATTGAAACGTGTATAGAAGAGCCTAATATGGTTTTTACTGCTGGTGGATTTGATCTGTTTAATGATCCCAATGGAAGTTTTTATGTGTCCGCAGATGGGGGGACCAATTTTGATAATAAAAATGATGTATTTGGATTTCCAGCTAATCTTTCTAAAATTACCGATATCACCACGTATCCTGGTGATTGTGACAAGGTGGCCTTCTCATGTGGGGGGTACATAGATGGAGCGAAGATTTATTATTCAGAAAATCAAGGTGATCAAGAATGGATAAATATCTCCTATAATCTTCCCAATCTCCCGGTACATGCCATTGAAATTGGTAGCGATGGTAGATTTTATGCAGGAACAGAGATTGGAGTGTTTATGAAAGAAGAAGACTCTATGGAATGGATCCCATTTACAAATAATTTGCCTCGGGTACCCATTACAGATCTGGAAATCAAAAACGATAACACAACAATTTTTGCATCAACTTTTGGCAGAGGGGTATGGGAAACACCGCTACCTACGATATGCGTTAATTGGATGGTACTTGAGGGAGATCTTGAAGGGAGTCGGTTCTATGAAGCCTCAAATGGAATCATCAGTTCTAACGAAATCAAAGGAGGGGAAGGCACTGAGGTACATTTTCATTCTGGAGATCACATTGTCCTTCAACCTGGTTTTAGTACAACACAGTTTTCTAAGTTTTTTGGGAAGATCGCGGAATGTGGGACGGGGGTTGATTGAGGAGATTGACGAGATTTGAGAGATTACATGGAGTTTTTTAAAAACCTGTCTTCTTTTTCGTAAAATTCTTAGTGGTTACTTGTGCGCATTGTGGTTTTAAAAAAAGAGTGTTTAAAGGATTAGATCAATTTATTCATACACCGAAATTCATAGAGAGAAAAACCAGGCAAATCGATAAACTATTTTTAGGGCACAATATAAAAGTGAACCGTAACTACGCAGGCAGAATACTATTTCAAATAAAAGCCTATCGGACTTTACCATTTCTAGCCTTGGATTGCAATCGCTGTGGTTAGGACACATTTTTTATAGTATATCCGAAGTGTATAGCTTCGAATCTTTGTAGCCCAGCTACAAATGTTTTATTGCCCGGAGGACGTTTTTTATTATAGAATTCTTTCCACCCTCCCAGTCGTGCTATAATCCAAGCTGCAT
>JBCCVV010000247.1:0-9984 GCA_039194925.1 Bacteroidota bacterium | reverse complement strand
GGACTGGCAACTGTGGTGGGGACGAAAAAATTCAATTTTATGAGCGATCCCAAATGGCTATTACGACAAGGGTTCGAGGAAGTAGAAAAGATTTCAAGTGGATTTAGTTTGTTGGCACTGAAATTTGACAAAATCATGGACAACCCCAGATTCAATGAATCGGTAAAAAGTGGTGAATGTCCCGAAAAAAATGGAATTGTTGCATATTATTCCAACAGATGTCCTTTTGCCGAATTCCACACCCATAAATCGTTGTCGGAGACCGCAGAAAAAAGAAATCTGCCTTTAAAAATAATCAAGCTAAAAACAATGAAGGAGGCCCAAAACGCGCCAAGCCCTGCTACCATTTTCAGCCTGTTTTTGGACGGAAAGTTTATGACGACGGATTTAAGTGTGTGCATGGATAGTCGATATGACAAGATTGTGGCTAAATTGAAAAAATGAAAAAGAGGACCTCTACTTTGATAACTTGGAGTTACTAATGAATCATAGTTGTAAATAAACACCCGATCATATGAGCTTAGGAAAAAGCACGAGTTGAATGAGATGAATTCATTGTCAGTAATTTGAAATAAATATGAGATTTGAAAGTATTAAATCGTTTAATTTATATACCAAAAACAGGTCGCCCAAATGCGATGTATTAGACATTGGAGAATATCCAGCCAACTTTCTATTGTCCTCTAAACCCGTGTACCCAAACTTTTATCGCATTTCCATTAAATATGGATTAGAAGATGACAAGACGAAAGGCTTCATGTATTTTTCAAGTCCCAATCAACCCATAGAGTGGCAAACCGAAACACCTTGGAAAGGATTCTTTATCAACATTACAGAAGATCTTATTTCCAATAATCAATATTTGAAATACTCATTTCTAAATTACGGTTTACACGAACCTCTTTTCCTCAAAAAAGATGAAGAGTTTATCATTACACAACACTTCAAAGCGGCATTAAGCGAATACGACAAGGAACCTTTCGCCCTTGATTTGGTGCTTGCCTACTGCAACATCATATTTGCGCATGTGTCACAATGTTATGCGAGACAATTTGGCGAACGAAAAGAGCAACACAATCAACTGGTTGCTGAATTTTTCAAACTGCTGGAAAATTACTACAACACAGAGGAGGCCGTGATACAACCCTCCGTAAATTACTTTGCCAACCACTTAAATATTACCCCAAATTATTTAAGTGATGTTATTAAATTTCACTCCGGAAAACCAGCTTTAGAACACATTCACAACCACATTATAGAAGTGGCAAAAGTTTTATTATTGCAAAGATCGAATTCGATAAAAGAAATCGCTTATCGATTAGGGTTTGAATATCCTAATTACTTTTCTCGCTTGTTTAGGAAATCAACGGGACTATCACCTTCTCAATATCAAAATCAGTAATTTGTATCCGTCTTGCCTTGGTTTGTATTCGCATCCTTTCCTTACATAAAAAGACATTTGCAGTAAATTTTTCATCACAAAATAAATGCAATGTTCGAAAAAACACTAAAATACACCATAGACGATACCCTTAAAGGTAGGATGGGGGAAAAAGCCTATAATGAAGCAATTGAACAACAAAAAGCCATTTCAGAAGAAGCATATGGCACGATAAAGTATTTGGCGGAATTTGCTGTGCGGCCCATGTTCAGGACTCCAGTGCACAAAACACCTAAAGATCATGGAATAGACAATTGGAATGACATTTATTTCTCATCAAGCGATGGTACGCCGCTGGAAGGTTGGTATATTCCTTCAATTCAAGGAGAATCTGATAAACTGATCATCATCAATCATCCCATGCCTATGAGTCGATCTGGTTTTACGGGTCATTTTGGGGAGCCATTTTCAGGAGTGGACACGCTTGAAATTGATTTTGTGGCACATATGAAACACTTATCTGAAGCGGGGTATAATATACTAGCTTATGATTTGAGAAATCATGGCAATAGTAGTAGAGCAAATGGCGGGATCTGTGGCATTGGTCGTTACGAATGGCGCGATGTAGTAGGTGCACAACTGTACGTACAAAATCACCCAAAACTAAGTCGGATGAAGTGCGCATTGTATAACCGCTGCACCGGTGGAAATGCAGCGTATGAAGCCATGTACAGGCGACCGGAATTATTTGAAGAAATCAAATGTTTCTTTGGTCCACTCACAGTTTCGATGACGGCCTTAATGACCTCTTTTGCCGGATTGATGGGACTGGACAATTATATGGAGTTGATGGACCTGGAACAAATCAAATTAGGTGGATTTACAAACGGAGAGATGCATCCGCAAGATTTTGCGCAGGCGGTCAAAGTGCCGTACTTTATGGCTCAGGTAATCGACGATATTTGGACAGATAATCCAAATGATGCTCAAGAGATTTTTGATAAGATCGGTTCGGAAGAAAAAGAACTATTCTGGATTGAAAATACCAATCGGCGATTTGACGGCTACAACTATTTTGGGGTTTATCCCGAAAAGATGATTGCTTTTTTTGATCAATACATGAAGTAACGTTCATTATCAGACAGGGTGCTCTGACCGGATTAAGATCTTGTCAGGGTGTCTCCGCTTTTTATTTTAGTCTGAAATGATTTATGGATCACATCTTTCTAAAGAGGACAAGCATTCGTGCTTTGTTTTACATCCACCTGCCATTAACCAATTCGTTTTAGGGTTAATATTTGAACGATTTTATATCTCCTTCCAATAAACTATAGGATGTATTCATCTACAACTTGCATCTACTGGATCAATTACTAACTTTATGATTGAGCAGGACCAAGCCAAATGCAAGAAAAAATAAATCCGGCGAAAGCTTATTAAGAGTATGTTTAAAAATTTAATTTGGGTTTAAAAGCCTACCATAAATAATTCGAAACTATGTTTTGTGCGAACTGATTTCCAAGTATTTATGAACCTGACGTCAGTCTAAAAATCTTTGAAAATCAGTTCGCAAAATTTTTAAACATACTCTAAACACCACCTAAACAGAATATTGATTTTTATGAAAAAAAAAGTTGTCCATTTTGAAATCGGCTGTAGTGATATTGATGTAACATCAGATTTTTACAAAGCAGTTTTTGATTGGGATTTAAAGAAACACGGAAATTCCGCTATAATTGACACTGGTAATGAAGATGCCCTGAGTGGCCATATCAACCAATTGGGTCCAGATGAAGCAAAAAATTATGTCACTGTTTACATCGAAACGAACACGCTTACATCAGATCTCGAAGCCATCTTATCCAATGGTGGTAAAATATTAGTCAACCCAATAAAACTACCTGATGGAAGGCAATTTGCCTGGTTTGAAGATGTTGCGGGCAATACTATCGGCCTAATTACGCCCAAGTAATAAAAGTGCCTCACTCTATAAAAACCAATTCATAAATGCTCTGAATACTTATCAAGCCGATGCAAAACAATTGAAACTGGAACATTAATTAGGATACAAACGCATTAAAAACATGGAAAAAACAGAAATTTTTCAACTAATTGATGAATATTTGGCAACAATAGAATAGATTGCATAAGAATTACGAGATAATAACCATTACAACATTGATTGTCTCGTATTTAACAAACCAATTTTAGCTGTCATTACATACAATTATTAATCAATTATAAATCTAAACTATCAACATTATGGATTACCAAACGAAAATCAACTATGCTAAAGAAATAGCACAACAACTTCAACAACAAATAAGTACGGATGAGATAAAGTCAAATCTGAAATCAAAAGGGCTCTATGATCCAGATATTGCTGAAATCATGGTTAGTGCAAGAAAAATTTTGGGAGAAAAGTTTCAACCTAAGATTAAAGAATATCTAATTGGTAATAAACAAATCCACGGTTCCGAAGAATTCAGTGCTTTAGATAATGAAGTCATCGGTAAACTCGTCGAAATAGAGACTCAAAATTTAGCACGGGCAGAACGAAAAAAAATTACGAACCTCATCAAAGAAGGACAACCTGTAGAGTACGTTCTCCAACAAATTGATCCCAGGTTTTTACCCATTGAAAAAGCCATCGAGCTCATTTCAAAGCTGCAGGAAGTAAAAAGACAAAATAGTGGAAGTGGTCGGATGATAAATATCTTCGGCGGAATAGGTCTGATTGTCCTTACGGGTATTATTGCTGTTGCGGCGAACCGCCTTTTCTACGTGTTGCCCATCATCGGATTGGTCATGATCGTGAAAGGGTTAACCACCAGAGAGATGGAATATGACGCCTGATTAGCAAGTATTCCAGCAAAAAAGCATATTTCATTTAAATATAAATGTCGTTTAATTCTACTTTAGGGCATTGAAACGCTTGCTTTGTGTGATGTTGATGTGCAACTGCAAAGTTCCCAAAGAAATCGCTAAGGTCGCCAGGATACTGACCTGAAGTTTTTTTTGTAAACCATAGAAGTCTTAGCACTTTTATAGCATTCCTTGTGTTTGATCCAAAAACATCTTAAAGTAGAATTAATAACATTTAGTAAATTGACTTCAATTCCAGATCTACTATTGAAGTGATTTAATGGGTTGACTGAGAAATCATTCTGAATGAGCTATGCACAGCTGCATGTTCGTCGAACTTGGAAAATTCGAAAAATGTTAGAAGCTCACTTTACCGAATTATTAGAAGGGTATGAAGTTGATTCAAACCTCATAGAAGAACTGTGGTCGGAGATAATCACGAATTACACAAAATCAAATCGGCACTACCACAATCTCGAGCATCTGGAAGACCTCATTAATCAATTGACACAAGTGAAAGTGAAAATTGACAATTGGCAGGTATTGCTTTTTACTTTATTCTATCACGACATAATTTATAAGTCTACAAAAAAGGACAATGAAGAAAAGAGTGCCCGACTTGCTTCGAACAGAATGCGTCAGATTAATGCAAAAGAAAGCGATATTCAGCTTTGTTATAATCAAATTATAGCAACGAAAAGTCATGATGCATCTCGGAATTCCGACACCAATTACTTTACGGATGCCGATCTGTCCATTTTAGGTCGTGAGCAAAAGGAATACAAGGCATATTGTCAAAAAATCCGCAAAGAATACTCAATTTATCCAAATTTCCTTTATTAAAGAGGTCGAAAGCAAGTTATCGAGCATTTTCTAGCGATGGATAGAATTTTTAAAACTCATGAATTCCATACTAAATTTGAGACGCAAGCTAGATCAAATTTAAACTACGAGTTAACAATCCTTTAGAATGAAACCCAAAATCACCGGAACGATTATAATACTTCTAAATATTTGGTGGGCGTATTTCAATTTGAGATTTATTTATCTTTATCAAAATCCAGACAGATATTGGTTTGTAATGTATCCCACATGGTACTTACTACTTAATTCAACAATTGGATTTATCGGAATAACCCTTGGGATAAAAATATACCAAGAGAAATTAAAAGTACCACATGGAATATTAATCCAGATCGGCCTAATTTGTGTCGCATTTGCAATTGACTTTCTTTACAACTATTAAATGAACTTGCTAAAACTCAACGTATGAACAGACTAAAATACAATACAAGCATACATAGACCAGCAGCCACCGTATATGACATCATGCTAGGGCTCAACAATAAAAAAACATACGAAGATTGGACTTCGATATTCAGTCCGACATCATCGTACGAAGGCAACTGGAATACCAACAGCAAGATGCTATTTACTTCGTTGGATGACAAAGGTGAACGAGCAGGAATGATTTCAAAAATCCTAGAGAATAGAGCAAATGAATTTGTATCCATCGAGCATTATGGCATGTTAAAGTCAGGAGAGGAAATAACGAGTGGCCCTGAGGTGGACCCATGGGCAGGAGGATTGGAAAATTATCAATTTGAAGAGAAAGATGGAATAACAACTGTTTTCATAGAGATCGATGCTGCCGCAGAACACAAAGGATATATGGATAAGCTCTATCCCAATGCATTGAAGAAGTTAAAGGAAGTTTGTGAGCGGGAGTAGATTAGAATTGAAGTCTTTTATTTCTTCTTATCCTTAAAACCATAAAAACCCTGCACGTTTTGATCAATAACAAATATTGATAATCACACAATTATGAAAGCATTCTTATTAATAACGAAAATCCTGTAGGGATTCAACAATATGCACTGGATTGTAATCCAGTGCATATTGTTAAATCCAATTTTTGCGGCATTTTTGACCAAAAAATGATTACAAAATCATCAACGACAGGTTCCTAATTCTACGACCTGAGTAGTTACCATAAAAATAGAATCTGGAAAGTAAGTATCATTTTTATAGATCATCCCTACTCAACTTAGAATTCGAGCAAAAGATATTCTACTCTCTCATACTCTCATTTACACCTTTTCAGACGTTCATAAAATGAGAGAAGCATAAAAACATCAAAAAATGAAATTCTTTACTCGTCTTAACGCAATTCTTTTCTTAGTTCTTACACTATCATTTTCTTCTCAAGCCCAAAATTCAAATCCATTTAGTTTTGGTTTTAATATCAGCCAGGTTCAGAATGATTTTGGTATTGGAATAGATATTATCACTCCCTACTTCTCCAAATCAAAAGTTGCGTTTCGGATTAGTGGAAATATTAAATGGTTTGAGTATGTAGCTGGTGAGGAAACAACCTGGTCACCCTACCAGTCCCTACAATTTGGTATTCGAGGTCGTCAATTTATAATCGAGGATAAATTCTTTGCCTATGGGGAAGGTGGACTCATGGTCTTACTGCCCAACAGCGATTTCTCATCCGATAGTGTAGAATCCGGAGGATACGGACTCTTTGGCTTCGAGTTCAAACCTTCCATAAAATATGGATTCTTTTTGGAAATGGGTGGAGTTGGCATTGGAGCTAAGGCTGATAGAGTGGCCAACATTCCTATTTATTCCAACGGATTTATTTCAACTGTGGGCTTTAGAATTACGCCATAATAATTGAAGCAATGAACAAGAAAACTGTTTTATGGTTAAATCTCATATTATGTGATTTGCAATCCATTCTTCGCCTCATTGCAATTCGTTGTTCACGTTTTTAGAAAGTCTTTTTACTTTTAAACAAAACTTCAAAACGAATGAGCTTCCTAAAGGCGGAATGGAGAAAACTTGCAATTGCCAACTATATTGTTGACAAAAACCTTTTGGAAAAATATGTTCCGGCTGGGACGGAGTTGGACTTATGGAAAGGAAATTGCTATATCAGCCTGATTGGATTTATGTTTTTAAATACCCGATTGCTCGGCACAAAAATCCCTTTTCATACCCACTTCGAGGAAGTAAATCTTCGTTTTTACGTCAAGCGATTTGATGGAATGGAATGGAAGCGAGGCGTGGTCTTTATCAAAGAGATAGTACCCAAGCCCGCACTTACTTTTGTAGCCAATACCGTATACAACGAAAATTATGAGACCATGCCAATGCGTCACTATTGGAATACTTCCACGGATTACAGAACTGTGGAATACCAATGGAAGCTCAACACGAAATGGAATTCGTTTAACGTAAAAGCCAGTCTGGACAGTCGCCCCATTGCTCCCAACAGTGAAACGGAGTTTATTACCGAACATTATTGGGGATACGCGAAGGTGAATTCATCCAAAACAAATGAATACGAAGTAACGCACCCAAAATGGCAAGCTTATCACGTATTGAGCTACGAAATCAACGTCGATTTTGGTGCTGTCTATGGAAAGGAATTTGATTTGCTAAATTCGCTCAACCCAGCGTCCGTAATGTTGGCAGAAGGATCAGAAATTACCGTGGAGAACAAAAAAAAGATAGATTTACAGCAGTGAAAATAATACTGCACCGATTTAAAGCCAATGAAATGAGCCTTTCATTGAATTGCATCGTTGATTATTACGAAGGTTTTTTGTCCACAACGGAAACAGATGATTTATTTTATTGCTTGATAAAAAGCTACCAAATAAATAAAGGGAGATTATTGACCTTCATTGATAGAAAAAACATTTGAAACTTAAGAATTTGGTAGCGGCTTTTGGGTTATGATTCATTGAGAAATGATTAAGTTCAAATTGGACACATTGGGAATTTTGCTATACATGATATTGATTTATAACAGCAAGGTTTTCCAGGAATTCGCTAAGATCTCCGAGAATAGTGCCCGATTTCTTGGATACTTAGCTTATTTCAAGCTATTCTTGTGGCGAGTCGATCTTCTCCATTTTTTTGCCAAAGGCTTAGATCCGAGACAAATTCTACAAGGACTCACGGGCGGTTAAAAATATATTTTGCCATAATAAGATTAGAAAAGTCAATTCGAAATAGATGAAATTCATACTGACACCGATACTGGAAAAAATGGAACAGCTCTATCTAATGCCAAGGAATAGGTCTCGTTTTGATGCCTACTTATTCATGTTACAAGGAAATAAAAAAAGTCGTGACGCATCAGTTTCAATTGAGGCAGCACAAAAAGATATGGTTTTGCCTATCGCTGGATACAACCCCATGGGGAATGATTTTACTCTTCAGCAATTGAGGAAATTAATACGATTAGAAGCAGAAAATATCGCAACTGAAGAAATTACGAAAATAAACTCGCAGCTTGGGAAAACAAAAGAACCAAAATTCGATGTAGTTATCAATATGGCCGATGACATTGGCGGTTCTTGGTCTAATCGGACTACAACCGATTTTACGAGCAAATTTGATATTGCTCCATTGATCAAAAGAAATTTTTGCACACCATACTTTTGGACAGGAGAAACATTTAATCCTGATATGATTAGACAAAAAATTCGCGAGTATTTATGGCGAACCGTACACTGGACTCAAAAAGGGAAACCAATAACCTTAAAAGATCATGTCCATCAGGAGATCTTTGTTCGTCGCAAATCAGAATCTTATTCAACAGATCAAACGAACTACGACTTTACACATATCAAAAAAATCTATAGTGAGTATCGCCTTTCTGAAAATTATAATGTAATCTTTAACTTCTTTTACGGAGATGAGTCTTCGAAGCAACTAAATTATCCTACCTATGGTGCTGGTGTTGATGAGGGGCATCTCTTCATTACGCACCTATCGAAATTGGATAATGCTTCGAAACTTAATTAAAAGACAATAGCGTAAAATCAATAAAAATACGGATGCCCGATTTACTGCATAAAGGTTTTCGTTTTTGTCAGAAGCATTTTCGCTTTTGTCAGAAACATATAGGATTCATCGCATTATACTTGTTTTAATAATTGATTAGCAATCAATTCGAGCTTTTGCACTTATCTACTGAGGTAGAAGAAAATGTACTTTATATCGTCTCAGTAAATAGTATGCAGTTAATTCCTCTGAAAGATATTTGTCTGAAGGTGGGTAAGACAAAAACAAATCTTTTGCTTGTTACTAGTTCTATAAAATACAGATTTTATGGAACGTTAGGTTTAGCGCTTCGAAACTTGGTACTAGACCATATCAAAAAATGAGCTCCTATTTGGATTCTGATTACCACTTTTCATTTCAAATGAGTTTTAGATTAAAAGTTAAGATCAAATCAAATTGTTTCATTATGAAAATCATTTTAAAAAAAGTAAATGAACTAAGCACATCAGAATTAGAGCAATTACAAGCACTGATTTATCGATATTACAATTCGGCCACTCCCAAATTTGTTGCCGACAGATTGGAAAAAGATAATGATTTCGATATTGTAATGCTGAAAAAGGGGGACATTATTCAAGGAGTGAATTTTTATCATTTAACAAAATATAAGGTAAGTAATTGGACTCCTCCCTATTACATTCTTCATTTCGGACAAGTAATGAAGAGAAGTGGTTACCGTGGTAATATTATCTGGACACTCGGAAGATGGTACGATCGAAATAAAATCAGCAAGTTTTATCTTCTAAACAAGTGGGTGAAATGCTCAAATGCTTTGGGAGAGATAAAAGATGCTATACCCGTTACATTGTTTAGAAGATAAAACTTGCTGATTTTATTTCGAGCGTACCATCTTCCGAGTGTCCAGATAATAT
>JBCCVV010000246.1:0-10139 GCA_039194925.1 Bacteroidota bacterium | reverse complement strand
CTTAACACTCAATCAAAATCTACATATGACAAGCAGTTGTCATTTATTATATCGAGCCCAAACATGATTTTACATACAGAGAATTATGGACTATACAGGATAAAAGACAGTGTTGCATTGAAATTATTCTGGAACCTGTTCTATAAAAAAATCAAACCCAATATCGTAGGCAGAATTAAGCGGATGAAATAACAACGTCGCGAATATTGGGTTGCGATCGTCAATAGGGTTGGAGAATCTTACCTTGCTATCCAGATAAAAATCACCGGAAAGGTAACCATAGGTCATATCAAAGTTGGTGTTGAAATTATAACCTATCAAATTACCATCATCGTCGTAAAGTTCATATCCAATAATATTTCCAAATAGAGTACCGATATCATCGTTTGGACTAGAATATTTAATCTTTCCGTCCCCATTATAATCGCCACCCCACAAAGCAAGGAAACCCTGTTTAACATTCTGATTTTGAGCTAACCCATCATAATCATACTTCCCTTCGAACCTATTATCTCCAAAATCAAAGATGCCCGTAGTCAATTGTGTGAAGTCAATCAATTCATGCAATTGCTTAGGTGTTTTGGCTTCTGCTGTCATAGCTCCCAAATGGTTTCGATGCCTTACTACCACGAAATAGTCATCTTCATCTACACCTGGAAAACTAAGCTTAGAAACTCCATCCAAATCCACCACGTCTCCGTCTCTTTGCACCAATCCAGAGCGAGAGGCAACAATGACTGTATTATCTAATTTTGACCTCAATTCTACAAATACCCAGTCTACTATGGCGTCTTCTCCTACGACCTCAAAAACAGTTAAAGGATCTTTAATTGTATTAAACTCATTTTCAAATTCGGAAGGAATGTATTGATATCTCTTTTCACCATTTTCCCAAGAGCGGGCATCCATTGTACTGTAAGGGTCTGTATCCGGTATGTATCTTTGTGCATTGTATGGACTGACACGAAGCTCATCTCGCATCAATGGTCTTCCATGAGATTCACCTACTTCATCATTGTTTAAGGTTAGAGCACCTTCCAAATATACTCTTATACTGACCGTAAAGTCATTTCGGGATTGCTTGTCAGATGACTCCAAAATATCGCCAATCTCATTATTGACTCCAGTGGTTACATCATGCTTTGCTGATCTCTCAACATGGGCTATCTGTGCATTTAATGTGAACAGAACTCCAAGGATTAGTCCTGTACTTAGTACTATCTTTTTCATCGACTTGTGGGTTGGTTTAAAATTAATGTTTCTTGAAATCACTTTCTTTGGTAAGAAGCAAATGACTTCTTAAAAACTACTATTTTTTATTCTATCATAAGTTTTTTATATGTGTGTTTCCCATTAGATTTAATCAATACTAAATAAAGACCTGCACTCAAGGTTTTGGTAGATACTTCAACCGTTTTTGATCCTGAACTGGGTATTATATCTTCGATTAGTTGGTATTCCATTGTAAATATTCTTACTCCTTCGACAATGGCCTCGCTTTCAATAAAAATCCTTTCTGTTGCCGGATTTGGATACATTCGAATGTCTAATGCTTCTATGTCTTCCAAACCAACTGTACACAAGGGATCACTCAAGGGCAATACTTCCAAATCGACTGTAATAATAATATTACAACCTGTAACTACATCCACAGAATCGAAGGTGTAAGTTCCTGATTCCGTTAGGCCATTGTAATCCATTCCCTCACAAATGGTAGTATCTATTTCTATGGATAGGTTTTCCAGTACTTCAAACACCGGAGATGTAACTGAGCACATTCCATCGGAAAACGTAAAGGATACTACACCTTCTCCAACAGCCGTTGCAATCCCTGCCGAATCAACTCCTGCTACCGCCGTATCGCTACTCATCCATAATCCATCACTTGCAGAAGAAAGAGATAGTGTACTACCAATACATAATGGATCTAAAAATTCAATAGTTACAGTTGGATTCGCCAATACCGTAACTACCAGAATATCTGATGCGCATCCCGTATTCGTATCGATAAACTGTAATTCTGCATTTCCCGGGTTAATTCCGGTAACATTCCCAAAGATATCAACAACGGCTATTGATGAATTTACACTAGTCCAAATGCCATCCATATTGGGAAGTACAGTAGTCGTATCACCTTCACAAATAGTATCCGCTCCCGCAAAACCAACAGGTGTTTGATCAAAAACCTCTATTTCCAAAGACGCGGTGCAACCCGTACCTCCATCTGTAATAATAATTGTTGCAGTTCCAGCGGATACCGCAGTAAATTCACCTGTATTCACATCTATATCTATGATAGAAGTATTGCTACTTTCCCACGTTCCTTCAAAATCACCATCTATTAATCCTGTCAGTCCAACACAACTGGCAATAGGTTCAGCAACCTCAAAAGGAATTGGGTTTACCAAAAGACTTGGAGTAGAAGCGCTGCAACCATTTCCATTAAATGGTGTAAATATAAATTGCACAAATCCATCTGATAGGGTTGTTACTTCACCCGTCGTTGAATCTACAACCGCCACTGCTGCATTGGTACTTTTCCAGATTCCACCTTCCTGAGGCGATAGATTAAATGTTTCGCCAATGCAGGCTTTATCAACTGGTAGTTCTACTTCTGGCACCGGTAGCACAAATACGGTATCTGAAGGATCAGAAGTACATAATGTAGAGGCGTCGGTAAACGTAAGTGTAGCATTTCCAGCACCTACTCCTGTCACATTTCCAAAATTATCCACTGTAACTACAGTAGCATCACTAGATGCCCAAGTCCCTCCTGAATTCGGTTCTATGGTAGTAGATTCTGCAATACATATGGTATCCGGACCTGTTAAAGTAGTAATGGGTTGATCCAGTATTGTGATCCAAACTGTATCAGAATTACAACCAGTGGTACCCAACGTAAATAAAAATCCTGCCTGCCCAGAGGTCAATCCGGTTACTATATTATCCTCCAACGATGCAACCTCGGGATTAAGTGCTTGCCATGTACCACCATCATCGGGGGAAAGAGCTGTCGTAGAAGATGCACACAGCTCATCATCCTCCACGTTTACTTCAGGAATAGAAAGAACAATTAAATTAACGGTAGTTGCCGAACATCCGGAAACCGAACTCGTAAATGTAAACGCAACATCTCCCTGCCCTACTCCCGTAATTATTCCCGTCACGGCATCAATACGAGCCACCGCAGTATCACTACTCATCCATGTACCACCTGAATCTGGTAAAACACTTGTAGTTTCTCCAACACAAATTGGATTGGAACCAATAAACTCCACAACTGGATCTTCGAAAATCCAAACCGTATCGGAGGGCAAAGAAACACAACCTGTAGTACTACTCGTAAATGTAAACGTTGCGGTACCTTCTGCAATTGGGGTTACAAACCCAGTATTCGATACGGAGGCAGTTTCCAGATTATTTGAAATCCATGTACCCCCTATCGCCGGAGTAAGAGAGGTAGTTTCCATGGAGCACAACGTATCTTGTCCTGCGATTAGTGCCAATGGCAGGGAATCAACTGCTACCTCCGCAATTGCCACCTGACTCGAGCATCCATCTACTTCTACAAAACAGGCATAAAATCCTGAAGCTGAAGCAAGGGCAGCAACTATGGTTGGATTTTGCTCATTCGAAGAAAAGCCATCCGGACCCATCCACGAATAGATCGCATCTGGAACCAAACTTGCGGTTAACATTATGTCTTCTCCTGCACATATCGGTGAATTGGAAGCGACTATAGCCGGATCTGGCAATGAAGTTACAGATACGGTACTTTCCAAATTTAAAACTTGTGAATTTGGGTCAGTAATTTCTACGGTAAAGGTGGAGTCCGAATCCGGGCATACGAAAATGGTCGATGTAGTTTCTCCCGTACTCCACAAATAATCCAGATCATCTGTAGAACAAATTAAATCAGGTACTAATTCAACACATTCTCCACTACATACTTCATAATCGCCCAATTCAATAGTCCAGCCTCCGGAAAAGATGGAATAAAGGTTACCATTGTATAAGGGAATACTACTTCCAATTGAAAATCCGATAGTATAATCTTCATTGTTTGGCATTTCGGATTGAGGAGGATCAATACCATTTTCAAAGAGTCGAACGCTATTTTCGCAGGGTTCTACATCAACATCAATGCTAAATAGAGTAATCGTATCTCCTGTATTCAGATTGTTGTAATGTGAGGTGGTCGTCAACGAAGGAAAAAAGTCGTAAAAGTCCTCATCGGGTTGTACAGGTGGTGCAATGGTGCCTTCGCCCATAAGCCATTCCATGGGCTGTGTTCCTGTATAATTCGCATTATCTTGAATTGGGTTGAAAAATTCGCTTAATTGAATTGTTGATCCCGTAGGTACTACTACGGTAATCCGTGAATTTAATTGAACCCGGTTCATAACTGTAGTCGCCGAACCGTCTTCAATGAACAGCTTGACATCATAATCTGTACTTACTTCATTATATTCAAGCAATAACTTGACCGAACTTACTTGAGCAGAAATCGTGCTGCAAATTCCTAAGGTTAATAAAAAAGAAAGTATCGCTTTTTGCATGTTGGATTTTGGTTTGAATTCCAGGAACACCATTGTATGGGCAAATAGCAGACCTGAAATATTCATTTTAATAAATAAAAACTGTTCTTAATGTTTAGATGGATTAACTTTTAAAACTCACCATTCACACAAAATAACAATAGTTAATTGATAATCAAGTGAAAATAATTTATAAAATAATATAATATGAAAACCAACTTTGATTTGTTACATATTGTAATAAGTGTCGATATGTCAATTAATTGTCGAAAATAGATTGAAAAATTCAACATACTTGCATCTACAATCTACAGTACTATGGGATCATACCCAATACAATATATCTATATTTATTGGTTCTCATCAGCACAAAACGCTACATGGAAACTGAGAAATTAAGATCTATGTGAATATTTATAATGAAGTAGTTTAAAGAAAGACCGGCAACTTAAGGCTATGGTACGTGCTAAGGAAGCAATGGGTTTGGATCAATCACAGCAACCAAAACCTATTCTTTTTGAAAGTAATTTTTGGATTATTCGTTCCATCATAAAAATAGGGAGACTTGTGTGCTAACAAATCTCCCTATTCTTATGGAATGATAAAAGTACTAGAATACTCTATTTTTTATCATCTATTTCTTTCATACTTTCTTTTACTTCCGTTTCAATACTCGCCTTAGCATTATTGAATTCTCTGATACCTTTGCCCAGTCCTCTCATCAATTCAGGTAATTTTTTACCTCCAAATAATAAGAGCACCACAAATGCTATCAACATAATTTCTGGTATCCCCGGCATTCCAAATAGCGCACTCATATAAACCATGATTAATTATTTTAATTGCTACAAAAATACATCAAATTAAACGTACTTCACAGGTTTTATCATTTATAAATCAGACAAAATCTACAAAGAGAGATCAAAATCTTACCAAATTACTTTTTAAGCCCAATTTCTCTTAACCGTTCATCCAAATATTCTCCCGCTGTTATTGGCTCATAAGCCAATGGATTTGAATCTGTAACACAAGAATCCAAACAATCTAATGGCATAGCACTCTTTGGATGCAGGAAAAATGGAATCGATAGTCTTGGCACATGCCACTGTTCCTTTGGCGGATTTACAACTCTATGCGTAGTTGACTTTAAGTAGTTGTTCGTCAATCGTTGAAGCATATCGCCAACATTGATTACGATTTCATCTTCTTCTGGTGTTATATCCAGCCATTCATTATCTGTATTCAATAGTTGAAGTCCACCAGCAGAAGCACCCACTAATAGTGTTATGAGATTAATGTCTTCATGCTGTTCTGCCCTGATCGCACTTCTTGGCTCCTCAGTGATGGGCGGATAATGGATAGATCTCAATATGCTATTACCATCCGTGATCGGCTCTTCGAAGTAATTTTCATCCAAATCCAAGTGCAATGCTATAGCCCTTAGTAAATGTCCGCCTGCTTCTTCAAAGCTTTTGTAAAGTTCCTTTCCTTTATTATAGAAGTCAGGAGTTTCTACTGTAACAACATTGTCCGGATATTCTTCCTTCAAAGGATGATCCTCCGATACCCACTGACCTATTTGAAAGAATTCTTTGAGATCCGCTACTTGACTTTGTTTTGCATGTTCTCGACCAAAAGCGGTATAGCCTCTTTGTCCGGAAAGTCCTTCGATCTCGTACTTTCGCTTTGTACTTACTGGTTGCGAGAAAAATGATTTTGATGCATTGTAAAAACCATCAACGAGCTGTTTATGTATACCGTGATTTACAACACCGACAAATCCTACTTCGTGAAATGCTTTTCCCAATTTGTCTACAAATGCACTTCTTTCCTCTGCATTTCCATGTACAAATTTTGATAAATCAACAGTTGGAATAGTTCTACCAGACATTTTGTATTCTTATTTGATTTGTACCTACAAAAATACAACATTTGTACCAGTTTAGAACGGTTGACACAGTTTCCAGAAAGTACGGCTTATTTCATTATTGACGTCCTTTTGGTTGTCTCAATTCAGTAAACAAGACATAAATGATCTTCCTGAAAGAGAAATACGTATTGGCACCTTTTCTTTTCTAATTGTAGGAACTTATACATTGGGAGCTAACTTATCTAATAGAGACTTCCAAAGATTCATAGGTTTTATTACCATCGTCATCCCAAACGTTGAGATGAATGGAAAAATCACCATTTATATTATTAGAAAGGTTAAATCTATATTGGATCTTGTATTGGGGTTGATTCACATCTTTTTTATCTAAAAAGTATTCGAAACCTGAATGGGTCTCCATCCAGAATTCGTATTCCTTGACCATCTGATCGTCCGAAATATCGATTTCAATTTTTAGATCAGTATTCAGATCATGATGAGCGTTTAATTTTGGATCAATAAAACTTACCTCTGGAGAATTGGAATCAGGTGAGGAGCAAGAAATCATAAAAATCAGGCACCACAGGATGCCTGACGGAAGGTCAATCCTTCTCATTGCTAAACAGATTAAGGGTGTATATAACTAATGTCATTCAAATCAATTGTGAATAAACCAAGGTCATTCAACAATTCTAGGACACAAAACTATTTCTCTACCACTATGTGCGAGGTATATTTATCCCTAAAAACAGTACAAATGAGACAATTAAAGAACTAAATAGGAGTCCATTAGACACAACTTTTCTATCCTGGCAATTAGCTTACATTTCTTGCCTTCTATTTTGATCCCAATGTATTGACTGAGTCTTCAGAAACGTCTATAAAATAGCATTTCTCAACTTTTGGGATCAATTTATACACGAATGGAATCATTATTGATAATAGAAATGTTGATACCATCAGAAAATGTCAATTTGAAATAATTGAAATCTAATTTTAAATGAAGCATATTACTTTTTTGACTTTTGTTTTTTCTTTTGTTTTTCTAATCTCTGCATCTGCCCAGGAAAAATTTGATGGGTTATGGGGCGGTTTTATTAATGTGAAAGGGTTGGATCTTGAGGTCAATTTTGAAGTACAGACTCAAGAGAACAGGGTACTATTAAGTGTCCCTCTTCAAAAAATCATCGATCAGCCTGGTACTGGTCTTGTAATCAGCGGAGATACTATTACTTTCGATTATTCCAGATTTAATGCTTCGTATAAGGGAGTTTTCAATAACGAGAGCCAGGAAATAAGAGGGGTATGGACTCAAGGATTAAGTGCTGAACTGAATCTCAAGCGTGTAAGTAAAAAGGGCAAAATTAATAGAACCCAGATAGTAAAATCTCCTTACCCATATAAACATGAAAACTTTAAATTCCCAAACGAAGAGGCAGGAATAGACCTTGGAGGTACGCTTACTATACCTAATGGAGAAGGTCCTTTCCCATTAGCGATTCTTATTTCCGGCTCAGGCCCTCAGGATCGTAATTGTGAGATATTGGACCATAAACCATTTTTGGTAATTGCAGATCATTTGACGCGCAATGGCATTGCTGTGTTGCGGTATGATGATCGTGGCGTGCAAAGTAGCGGCGGAAACTTTAAAAATAGCACAACTGCGGACTTTACCACAGATGCAGCGGCAGCCATCAAATTCGCGGAAATGCATGAAAAGATTGATACGAATAAAATCGGACTGATTGGACACAGCGAAGGTGGAATGATCGCTCCAAAGGTAGCAGCAGATTACAATAATGTAGATTTTATTGTATCTCTAGCAGGACCCGCTATTCCGATAGCAGAAATGATGACGCTTCAGAATCAGATGATCTTTAAGACCCTGGGAATGTCGGAAGAGGGAACAAAAATTGCTGGTGAAAATCTTCCTATCATCTACTCCATCGTCAACCAGGACAAAGAGCCCAAAGAACTATTTGACACCCTTATCGATCAGGTAAAGTACTTCTATAACGCTTTAAATGAGCAAGATCGCCAAATATTGGGACCTACTAGCTCTGTATATTATACTGTCCTAAGCAAATCTATCTTTACACCCTGGTTTAGATACTTTTTAGCTTACGATCCGGAACCCTCTTGGCAAAAAGTAAAATGTCCGGTATTAGCTTTGAATGGATCTGAAGACATCCAGATAAGCGCTAAAGAAAATCTCGCCGCAATTAAGAAAAATCTTGAGATCGCCGAAAATAAAAACCACACGGAAATCGAACTGGAAGGATATAACCACCTAATGCAGAAATGTGAAGTATGCTCTGTTATGGAATATGGCTTGATCGAGACCACTTTTGAGCCAGAGGCTTTGGACTTGATTACCGAATTTATTCTGGGATTAGAATAAAAAGGACTAAGGTCCTCTCTATTTCAAATTAATCTTGTATAAAAGTTCCTCAGTAGCTCTATAATCATTCCCCTCCCGTTTCGCCAACTCTATGGATTCTTGTGCATACATTTTCGCTTTATCCATATTGCCAAGTTTGTACTGCAATGAAGCCATGGTATCCGTATTAAAAGAATCCCTTGAATCTTCCATCGATAAAAACGCCCATTCCACGGCTTTGGTTAAGAGAATTCTATCATTCGAAATTTCATAGATCCTCCACGCAACTGCGTTGTAAAATCGAGCTCCCACATCTGGTTTACCCGCTAAAAACAACTGTACTTCAACCAAAAACTGTTCTTGCCTTACCGGATCTGGATGATACATAATTTGATTAAAATAGCTTATCATGGCTAAATTATGAGCTATTTCCGTAGAAAAATATTTGGCGTAATGGTCTTTAAGTTTTTCGACATCATCTCTGGCGATTCCCGCTTTTGCGCGATCCGCTTCTGCTGCATATTTTACTTTTTCATCGTACTTCTCTTGTCCTACTAAAGTAATAAATGCTTTTTCATTTCTGAGTGTATACTGAAAAAGTTTGGAATCCAACGAAGCTTTGGAGTAATCAAAAATAAATTGCATATTATCATCGGTCGACCAATCGGATTGAGTATCCATGTACAATTGTGCAATTTCGTCAAAATTTTTCATCCCTGCCGAAGTTAGTGCATCCGTATATAGTTTTAAAAACTCACTGTTTCGCTCTCCACTATCAAACCTTCTGTTCATTGTGGTAAGTTGTCTATCGGGGTCAAGTGCCGCCAAACCCAAATCCAAAAAATCATCTACAGGTCGAGAGCCAACAGATGTGTGGATAAGCTCACCATCTCCGTTGATAAAAAGCAATGTAGGATAGGAATTTACATCATAGTTGGACGCCAAGTCGATGCCCTCTCCCCTTTCCATATCTACCTTAACATTAATAAATTTATCGTTGAAATAAGCACCGACTCTTTCATCTGTAAATACATCATTTGTCATCCATTTACAGGGTTTACTCCAGGTGCTGTAAGCAAACATGAAAATCATCTTATTTTCAGCCTTAGCTTTGTTCAGGGCAGACTGAAAACTTGTGCTTTCAAAACTAATGCCCTGTGAAAAGGAGACATTCATATAAAGCGCCAGAAATAAAAGTACTGTATATTTCATCGGAAGCATTTTTTATAGGAGACGCAATATCTTCAAAATAAGTTTATAATCATGATGTTAAATATAACTTTCGGACATTTAGCAGTTCTTTTGACTGAGTTTTTCCAATGATTAACAATGAAGTGACTTAAAAAATAGT
>JBCCVV010000245.1:0-10172 GCA_039194925.1 Bacteroidota bacterium | reverse complement strand
CCGGTAAATTTTTTCTTACATTCCCCTGATATTGCCCAGCAAGGTAAGCCTCTGAATCAAACACATCAGAATCTTTAGAGTCTGGAGAAGGATTTAAAATACCTCTTTCAATTAAGAGCATTTCATTTACCCTATTTGATCTCCATTTTGCATAGTTATTAGCCTGATGCCAATTCACCCCAACTACCGGGTAATCATCGTAAGAAGGGTGACGGAAATAAGTTTGCACCAATGGCTCATTGTAGGCTAATTCTTCACGCCAAACTAACGTATCCGGTAATGCTTGTTCCTTTACTTCCGGATATGATACATAGTGCGTTGCTAACCAATGCAAATACTCTTTGTAGAATGTGTTCGTAACTTCTGTCTCATCCATGTAAAAAGACGAAACCGTTACTCTTCTAGGAATATTATTCCATTCGTAGGTAACATCCTGTTGAGACAATCCCATAGTGAAGGTACCTCCTTCTATTAGAACAAGATTTGGTCCAGTGACCTGCCCTTCGTAATCTATTTTTTCGAATCCTCCCCATTCAGGATCATTGTACTTCCAACCGGTTGCATCAGAAGTTTCTCCACCTTTACTGCAAGACCCCATTATTACACTTACAGCAAGAGCGATAGTCATTAATTTTAATAAACTCTTCATTCCGTTAATCTATTTTTTCCATTTAGGCTGACAAATATAATTAAATTTTTCTTCCAAAGACTTAATCCAACAATTAGCTTGAGCACAAATTATACCATTCTATCGAAATAACATCAGACAGTCATTATACTTACTTTCTTTTGGCAGCAATTTGTCAAAATTAATACCAACTCCAACTTCATGGCTACCACCACTTCCAATGGTAAGTCCAGAAACTGTATAATCAAAACTGTAGCTAATTTTAAAAACTCCCGACTTCACTCCTACCGACGCAATAACCGCATCCCCATTTGATCCGGTATGCCGATACCATAATCCTCCAAAAACCTGTAGCACGTTGACATAAGCACCAACATTAACTTGCCAAAAGTCTTGCTGTCTTACAAAAAGAACGTTTGGAGATATAAACGTACCATATTCTCCATTATTGCGTCTATCCAGGCTGAATTGTGCTCCACCATTTACAGACCATCGAAGTGGCAGACGTCCCTGATCCCCTGTTGGGTCGTCTATGAAATCGATGTTGGGGGAATTAAGATGCTTAAAAGAAACACCTGCATAGAATGTGGGAGTGTAAAGTAAAACACCCGTTGAAACATCCAAATAACTTCTTGAAGGTGAGGGAGATAATACTTCCTGAGTAGGGAAAGTCATTCCTCCTGGTGTCATCAAACCAAATTGAGGATCCAAATTATCAAGAAAGACAAGTTTGGATTGGTCTAGTCTGGTTTGTCCATACGCAACATCAATGGCTCCCTTGACGAACATTTCATCTCGAACTCGAATCCTATACGAATAAATACCCCCTAATTTGGCAGTTGTAAGAGCTCCATCACCTGCGGAATCTGCCGTAAGGTACAGCCCTACGCCAGAAGATTTATTCCACCGCTGATCATAGGTAAGTGAGTACGTTTCGTAGGCATTGTCAATCCCAGGCCATTGGTTGCGATAATTGACAGATACTAAGGCTCCTCGGGTATTTCCTGCAAAAGCGGGATTGATTAATATAGGTGAATTATAAAATTGAGAATAAATGGGATCTTGCCCATAGACGTCGCTGCATATGAGAGCAATCAATATAGCTATGACAAGATTTTTTAAACTCATTTGATGTTAAAACGGATTTTGGTCTGCCAAATCTAAAAAAAATATTTCTCACTAAATCATACAGAACAATCACCTTCCACTTTAGTTTATTATGTTATGCAAGCAAACGATATTCGCTTTAGCAATAGTGTAATTTTCTTTTTTATTTCGTTTTTTTGATTTATTTACGACATAATTTAAAGTTTCCTTACAATACCTTTGAGCAAAGAGCGTTTTTGAATTGTTTATTACGAAAAAGTAATTTCGTTCAGATGATTCCAATCTATCGTGGAATTTCGAAAAACAGATCTTTCTAAATTTACAAAAGAAGCATGAGTAAATCATTCGTTTTCATATTGTCCTTCCTTTTCTTTGGAAGTGCTTTTGGTCAGGAACAGTATTCTACAACAATAACACTAAGTTGGTTTGAGAAATCATACGATAATATCTTAGATGACAAAGAGCCTATTACAATCCAAACGTTTAATAAGGCAGCTTTTGATTCAAAATCACCCGAAGTTGCGAGATACTTACATCATCTCTACATTCCAGGAAGCGGACAACTTGATGTTTCGATTGTTCCGATAAAAACGTCACCGATCACCATAAATAGTGAGGAATCAAGACAAGTTTTAACTTCTAAATTCACGGTTACGAAAGAAATAACACAAGCCAAAAACACCTATCAGGGAAATATCTCAATCACGCCCATACGCAGGACCAACGGAGGTTACGAACGACTGGATGAATTTAGTCTTTCGGTCAGTTTTACTCACAAAGCATCAGACTCTCAAACCAGAGATGGAAATACATTCACCTCGGTCTTATCCAACGGAACACTCTACAAAATACCAATTGCTAAAACAGGTGTTTACGAAATAACAGGAAGCTTTTTAAGTAATGAACTCGGCATTTCCGAATCAGTTTCTAGTTCAGGCATTCAAGTATTTACAAATATAGGCGGAAGGCTTCCCAGAGCAATTGAGACCGAGAGAACAGATGATCTTTCTGAAATTCCAGTTCAAGTAAATGATGGAGGTGATGGAACGATCAACGACAACGACAACATTCGATTTTTTGCTGAAGGATCTGATAGATGGTCGTTTTCAACTACAGAAGGTAATTATGATCATGACAAGAACGTATACGATGTCAACAATTACGTATTTTTAAAGATTAATGGCAGCAATGGAAAAAGGATTTCTGCTTCAGAATCTTTAGGCTCTACAGAATATACTAGCGATGCTTTTGATTATCTACAAATCTATGAAGAAGACCGAACTAATCTTTTAGGTGCAAATATTAGTACAGAGGGAACGGGAAAGGATTGGTTTGGAGATTATTTCGCGGTTGAAACCAACAGAACTTATGAAAAACTCTTTGATATTTCCAACATTGCAAGTCCAAATACAGGAAGGGTAAAATTGAGATTAGCTGCCCGAGGTGATAATTCTACCACAACAAGATTACGAATAGGCACTCAACAATATTCCCAATCTGCAGCAGGTACAGATCTTTCAGATATTGAAGCAGATTATGCCAAAGAAGTTGTTATTGACGAGGAAATTGCAATGGAACCCAATGCATCTATTGAGGTGGAATTTGTAAAATCAACACCACGAGATGAGGCATGGATGGACTATATCTTATTAGAATACAGAAAAAAGGTAACAAATGATTATCCTCAACTAAGATTAAGTGACAAGAAATCATTGGATTATTCTACTGCGGCATTTGAAGTACCCTCCTCAGGATTTCAATATTGGGATGTTTCGGATATTGAAAATGCTAAACTCATTACCCCTGTTAATGGAAGACTTGGATATGACGTAGCAGATGAATTAAAGACATTTTACATGATAAGAGATGGAGAATATCTCTTACCGGAGTCCGGTGGCATACAGGTCGAAAATCAGAACATCCATGGCATAGAAAGAGCAGATCTGGTTATACTTTATTTCGAAGATTTCGAAGAAGCAGCCAATCGACTCGCACAGCACAGAAGAGATAATGATGGCTATGTTGTAGAAACCGTAGATGTCAAGACTGTATACAATGAGTTTTCAAGTGGTAGACTCGACCCAACTGCCATTCGAGATTTTGCAAGGATGATTGCCCAAAGAGATAAAGATTTCAGGTATTTGTTACTAATCGGCGATGCTTCTTATGATTATAGAAATATCACCCCAAATATCTCTGATCATAACTTTATTCCTCCCTATGAAACGGATGAATCATTAGATCCTATCAATGGTTTTCCTACAGATGATTATTACGTATTATTGAGTGATGGAGAAGGTGGAAACTTAAGAGGTGCGATGGATGTCGCAGTAGGAAGACTTCCTGTGACTACGTCCGAAATGGCCAATGCTGTTGTAGATAAAATAATTAATTACGACACCAACAAAGAGGCATATGGTGATTGGAGGCTAAAGATTGCATTTGCTGCAGACGATGAAGACATAAATCTACATGTACGACAAGCGGACAAATTGGCGGATAGCGTAGAAGCGGCTAACCCCGATTACAATCAAACCAAAATATATTTTGATACCTATATTCAGGAATCGACTCCAGGTGGAGACCGTTATCCAGCCGCGACAGAAGCAATTAATACCGCGATGCAGAGTGGTACATTGGTTTTAAACTATATGGGGCATGGCGGGCCTAAGGGTTGGGCTCAAGAACGTGTGTTAAAAGTTCCAGACATAGAAACCTGGAATAATTCGGATCAACTCCCCATACTAATAACTGCTACATGTTCTTTTACCGGATATGATGACCCCGCAATCGTTTCAGCTGGAGAGGTTACCATACAAAAAGAAAAAGGTGGTGTGGTAGCTCTTCTTACCACGGTGAGAGCTGTATATGCCAGTGAAAATGAGCGCTTGGCAAAGGCAGTATTCGACATTATTTTTGATAAAGTAGATGGTCAAGCCCAAACATTGGGTGACATTATGAAAGATGCAAAAAACAAAAATGCCGATTCGAATAACGTTCTTAATGACCGCAAATTTTCACTTATTGGTGATCCATCCCAACGGATAGCTTTACCAAAATATAATATCGAAACCACCACAATAAATAACAACCCGATAACTACAGCAGACACTTTAAATGCTTTGGATAAAGTAACAATTTCAGGTAGAATCACCGATCAGGGTGGAAATATTGTTTCTGATTTCAACGGTGAAATATTTCCTACTGTTTATGATAAAAAATCAGTTATAGAAACTCTAAAAAACGATAGTGGCAGTAGAGATCAAACTTTCGAAGTATATCGAAATATACTGTTTAAAGGTTCTGCTTCGGTGGTTAATGGAGAATTTACTTTCACATTTGTGCTTCCAAAAGATATCAATTATGATATCGGCAAAGGAAGAATTTCCTATTATGCTTATGACGGGAACAATCGTGATGCTGCCGGGCACTTTAATGAAGTGGTCATAGGAGGAAGCAATGCCAATAATCTAGCAGATGATATTGGACCCGACATGCAATTATTCATGAATGACGAGAGTTTTGTTTTTGGAGGAACTACGAACAGCAATCCAACCCTGCTTGTAAATTTAAATGACGATCTTGGAATCAATGTCAGTGGCACAAGTATAGGGCATGATGTGGTTGCAGTTTTGGATGACGACCCGCAGAATTCGTTCATTTTGAATGAGTTTTATGAAGCGAACCGAGACGACCATACCAGCGGTCAAGTACGATTTCCTCTTAGTGATTTAGAACCGGGCAATCACTCCATTAGTGTCAAAGCATGGGACGTATCCAACAATAGTGCTGAAGAAAGACTAGAGTTTGTCGTCGTTAATGATGGAGATGCGACGCTAAAACGGGTTCTTAATTATCCAAATCCATTTACTACGTCTACCTCTTTCCAATTCGAACATGACTTAGCAGGATCAGATCTTGAGGTTTTTGTAGATATCTACACGGTTTCCGGAAAGCTTGTAAAAACAATTGAACAAAACATTTTTGGTAGTGGCTTTCGGGTAGATGATATACGCTGGGATGCCAAGGATGATTATGGCTCCTCACTCGGAAAAGGGCTGTATTTGTATAAAATAAAAGTATTATCACGGGAGTTAAATTTAATGAGGGAAAGTGATTTTGAAAAATTAGTGATCTTATAAGTCCAAACCGCTTATTTATGAGCTAAAAGAATTACTTTTGTTGCCTTATTTGAAAAAATCATTCAATAAATCCAAAACGGTAGAGAATAAAATGAAATTCTTAGTCGTTACGAAAGTTGTCAATTCAAAAAATTTTATGAAAAATATCATACAAACTACTTTGCTTTTAGCCTTAATATTAGTTAGTAGTTCAACCAGTTACGCTCAATTCGATCCACTTAAAGGATGTGTTATAGGTCCGGATGGCGAATGTATTCCAAATACGCTATTAACAGCTATGCCTTTTCTTAGAATAGCACCAGATGCACGGGGTGGTGCCATGGGAGATGTGGGAATAACGGTAACTCCAGATCCTAATGCCATTCATTACAATGCGGCCAATTTGGCTTTCACAGAAAAAACATCTGCTCTTGCCCTTACCTATACTCCTTGGTTAAGAGAATTAAATTTGAATGATGTTTATTTGTTGCACTTTTCGGGATTCAGGAAATTAAGTGATCTGGAAACAATAGGGTTTGGACTAAGGTACTTCTCCCTGGGAGATATCAACTTCACCGATGTTCAAGGTATCAACATTGGAATAGGAATGCCTCGAGAGCTTGAGTTTAATGTTGCATATGCCCGTAAATTAGGTGATAATTTTGCAGCATCATTAAGTGCTAAATATGTGTACTCCAATCTTGCTTCCGGTCAAAATGTTCAAGGTATTGAAATTAATAGCGCCAATGCATTTGCTGCGGATGTAGGCATAACATACAAGAATAAAACAAAAATAGGTGGCTACGATAGTGAATGGACATACGGATTGGCACTTACTAACCTTGGTTCAAAAGTATCGTATACAGATATAGCTGATGTTCAGGACTTTCTTCCTTCCAATCTTGGCTTTGGAGCGGGATTGCTTATGAATTTCGATCAATACAATACAATGTCATTCCACTTCGAGGTAAATAAGTTATTGGTTCCGACCCCAGTTGCCAGAAATATAATCATAGATGAGGTACAATCTCCGAATCCTGAATGGGATGTTGACGGTGATGGTATTGCCGATTACAGACAAAAATCATTATTCTCAGGTGTTTTTGGATCTTTGGGAGATGCGCAAGGTGGATTTGGCGAAGAAATGAAAGAGTTTTCTTTTTCAGTAGGTACAGAATATTGGTACGATAAGCAATTTGCGGTAAGAGCAGGTTATTATTATGAGCATCCTGAAAAAGGAGACCGACAATATTTAACAGTAGGTCTTGGAATTCAATACAATATTTTTGGGATTAACTTATCCTACTTGGTACCAACAAACAACAGAAGAAATCCATTGGATAATACCCTGAGATTCAGTCTAATATTTGATTTTGAAGGGTATCAGCAGAAATTTGCAGACGAAGAATAACAAAATAAAGTCTATCTATTAAAAGTGTCATTTAAACTTCTGGATTAAATGACACTTTTTTATTTCCCCAAATTTATGATTAACTCATAGGTTGAACTTTTTATACCTGAGTAAAGGTTTCTGACTGCATTACCACTACCACTACATTTGTAAAGAGTTCCATTTTTAGATTTGATTCTTGATGTTATCGATTCAAATCCATTATTATTTTCGTTTTGCTAAAATGCAACTGCTATTCAAGCTTATTCATAAAAACCAATTGCGGTTAATTTGTCCCCTCCATTCTGCCGATTTGTCAATAATCACCTTCAAGAAAAGACATATTTACTGAAATTTTCAATTCTATTCCTATGGAACAATACTTGACATAACTAAAAGACAGCGGATAAATCAAATTAAAATGATAAAAAGCCTTTGGGCCCAAAAATATAAATATGTTTGACCACTTTAAGAATATGGGAGGTATTGAAGATGGAGAAGTAGTACCACTATTTTCAATAACAGATGAAGATGACGGTAATGTTGAAGATGAAGTATATGCCGATACATTACCTCTATTGGCTTTAAAAAATACAGTTCTTTTTCCAGGACAAGTAATACCAATTACGATTGGACGTAAAAAGTCACTCAAGGCATTAAAGGCAGCTGAAAAATCAGATAAAGTCTTAGCAGTAATAGCGCAAAGAGAGCTTAATGTTGAAGATCCTGGCTTGGAAGATTTATTCAATATAGGTACTGTGGCACGCATCATTAAGGTGCTAAAAATGCCCGATGGTAATACAACAGCGATACTACAGGGCAGAAAGCGATTCAAGTTGGATGCTATTATCACAGAAGCACCATACAAACGTGCCAAAATAACACCTATTCCACTTGAAAAAATTTCCAATCCTCTTGAATTTTCAGCCACCATATCTTCCATACGGGATTTAGCCAAAAGAATAATTGAGCTTTCACCTCACATTCCGACAGAAGCGGTGATGATGCTACAGAACATTAAGAATGATAACTTCTTACTTTCTTTTATAGCTTCAAATTTAAATATTTCAATTGCTGAAAAACAAACCATTCTTACAATAAACAATCTGGCTGAAAAGGCAAAGAAGATTCTAACCCAAATGGATAATGAACTTCAACTGCTAGAGTTAAAAGATCAGATTGAATCCAAAGTAAGAGGTGGGATTGACAAGCAGCAAAAAGAATATTTCCTGAATCAACAATTAAAAACCATTCAAGAGGAGTTGGGGCAAAATCCCCAGACGGAAGAATTAAAAAAACTTGAGGAACGTGCTGCTAAAAAACAGTGGCCCGATAGCGCTAACGATGCATTTGAAAGAGAGTTGTCCAAAGCAAAACGGATCAATCCTCAAATGGCAGAATTCTCTGTGACACTTAATTATCTTGAGCTCTTACTCGACTTGCCATGGGATGAAGTAACTGAAGACAATTTTGACCTGAAGAAAGTAAAAAATGTACTTGACAGTGATCATCACGGTCTGAACAAGGTAAAGGAACGAATATTGGAACATCTGGCAGTCCTAAAATTGAAAGGAGATATGAAAGCCCCCATCATTTGTTTGGTGGGCCCTCCTGGAGTAGGTAAGACTAGTCTTGGAAAATCGATTGCCAACTCTCTTAATCGCAAATTCATCCGTATGTCATTGGGTGGTTTGCATGATGAAAGTGAGATTCGAGGACACCGGAAAACCTATATAGGTGCAATGCCAGGTAGAATTATCAAATCTTTAAAGAAAGCCAAATCATCCAATCCTGTTTTTATTTTGGATGAAATCGATAAAATCGGTAAGGATTTCCGAGGTGACCCTTCGTCTGCACTTCTAGAAGTGTTGGACCCAGAACAAAATGGTACGTTCTACGATAACTATCTGGAATTAGAATATGACCTAAGCAAAGTTCTCTTTATTGCTACTGCAAACTCACTAAGTACGATCCAGCCTGCTTTGCGAGACCGAATGGAGATCATTCAACTAAGTGGATACTCAACGGAAGAGAAAATAGAAATTGCTAAAAAACATCTTATTCCAAAGCAAAGAATAAATCACGGCTTAAAAGCGAAAGATATTTCATTGCCTGTAAAATCCATAGAAAAGATTGTTCAGGAATACACGCGAGAAGCCGGTGTTCGATCTTTGGACAGGACCATCGGTTCAGTAATGAGAAACATTGCCAAAAAAGTGGCGATGGGTACAGAATACAATGCTAAAGTAGCGCCGTCTGAAATCAATGAGATTCTGGGCCCTACGAAAGTAAGTTTGGATAAATATACTAAAGTAGATGTACCGGGTGTTGCTGTAGGTTTGGCCTATACAAGTGTCGGTGGAGATATTCTTTTTATTGAGGCAAGCAAAAGTAAAGGAAAAGGAAAGCTAAATCTAACTGGAAACCTTGGGGATGTGATGAAAGAATCCGCAACTACGGCACTTAGTTTTATCAAAGCTCAAAGTGAATCCCTGGGAATTGATCCTGAGGCATTTGACAAAACAGACCTTCATATTCATGTACCTGAAGGGGCTGTTCCTAAAGATGGACCATCTGCTGGAATCACCCTACTCACCGCAATTACTTCTTCATTGACAGGCAAGAAAGTGAAATCTCATCTGGCAATGACCGGAGAAATAACGTTAAGAGGAAAAGTACTCCCCGTAGGAGGAATAAAAGAGAAAATACTGGCAGCCAAACGTGCGGGAATCAAGAAGGTTGTACTTTGCAGGGAGAATGAAAAACACATACTGGAAATAGAACAGAATTATCTCAAAGGAATGGAATTCACATATGTTGAAAATATGAATGAAGTTTTGAATGTAGCCTTAGGCATATAATTCACAACAATCGGCTTTAAATCTATGTTAAATACGCAAAGAAGTTCTTAGAGAATTGTTTGAAT
>JBCCVV010000244.1:0-10186 GCA_039194925.1 Bacteroidota bacterium | reverse complement strand
TTATTATATAAATATTGTTGTGATATTCAAAACACCAAACGGGAAGGCCAATTCAACTTCTATTTTGAAAAAGTTAAGAAATACATTCTATTATTCGACAAAAGACATTAATTCTGAAATTTGCGTTCAAATTTTTATAAATGCAAAAAATTTGTTCTTTTTGCGGCTGCAAAAATAAAAATTAAAAAACATCGATATGACACTACAGATTAGAAAGACAATTGCCTTTTTATTTGCATTTTTCCTGATTGCCGGGTCAATTTTGGCTCAAGAAGAAAGATCGGCAGCTTCATTGTATAATGAGGGATTGGGATTGTTAAAAGCTAAGGACTACGCTGCAGGACTCCCAATATTGGAAGATGCATTGGCTAAAGCTACTGAAGAGGATAATGAAAAGGTAATTGGCCTGGCAAAGAAAAATGGTGCAAAAGCAGCTTATAACTTGGGGAATGCCAAGAAAAAAAGTGGTGCGCACGACGAAGCAATTGCTTTATATCAAAAAGGAATAGATTGGGCACCGGACTATGCGTCCAATTATAAAGGTCTTGCATCGGCTCAAGAAGCAAAGGGAGAAAAGTTAGAGGCCATTAAAATGTACGTTACTGCCGGAGATAAAACTACAGCAAGTGGAAAAGAGGAAAAGGCTGCCAAACTATACAAGAAAGCCAGGAATATGGTAGGTAAAATCTATCAAGCCAAAGAATACGAACCTGCAATAACGGCTGGAAAAGCGTTTTTGGAAATGAGAGAAGATGCAGAAGTATGTTATTATATCTGTAGAGCGATTACTGAATCTACTGCCACAGAAGAGGCAATAACGCATATTGATAAAGCAATAGCGCTTTCTGGAGATACGGTAGATGATAAATATTATGTAGCCAAAGCAAAAGCATATGAGAAAATGAATAAGAACGAGGATGCTATCGCTGCATACAAATTGGTTACGGGTGAAAAATATAAGCCACAAGCGGAATACAAAATAAAAGAGTTGGGAGGGAAATAATTTTTCCAAAGAAGAAATACAAATGGAGATCAGCTAAAAGGTTGATCTCCATTTTTTTTGCTCTTTAAATAGAGATTTATCGCAAATAATGTAGTCAGTTTTCTTTGATTTAATGTTTCAGCAGACAATTCAGCAAGATACTACCAAAAAACTAATTTTTTTTGTAGCGTAGAACAAACCTCAAATACTTTTAATAGTGTACTTGTTTATGAGGAATACGTTAATTATTCATCATATTTTGATTAACTCTTTGTCTTCTTTTAAATTGGGCAATCAGAAAGAACGCGACTTAATGAGATTTTTTGGGAAAGCAATTTTAGTTATCACTACATTATTAATTTCTTGCGATATCTATGGTCAGGCCTTGACATGTGAGGTAGCTGATTTATTATGTTCCATTAATGAATTGGATAATTTTTCCTCAACAATGCCTTCTTCGAATCCCAATGATGAACCCGCTCCACTTTGTCCCGGATCTCCTGGGAGTGATGGGAATCCACAGAATATGACCTGGTTTGCTTTCATTGCTGGATCTTCTTCGGCAACGTTGGAACTCAATTTTTCGAATTGTCAAGGAGGACCGGGAGGAAATGGTAGTGCTATTCAGTACGGGGTATATACAGATTGTACCTTTTCCGAATATCTTACGAGTGCTTGCGAAGGTGATCCACAAAGTATCTCAGCCCCAATAATTGTAAACATAGACGGCATGGTGCCGGGAGATGACTATTTCTTTTTTATAGATGGTGATGTGGGAACGTATTGTGATTATTCCATCGATGTCATTTCTGGAATTGATCCTCCTCCAATTCCTCAGCCCACAGGCCTCAATTGTATTAGTAGTAATTGTCCCAGTGATGGGAATATCTGTTCTCTGGGAGAAACTTTTACCTTCGAACCTGAAGGATTAGACCTTTCTGTAGATTACATTTGGACAATCACACCCTCGCCTCCTAATGGTACTACTATCAATGGAAACAATGACTTTTCCGCTACGTTTAATAGTGCCGGAGAATATGAAATCTGTGTGATAGGAGATAATGGATGTACACAATCTGACCCTGTTTGCTATACTTTAAACGTATTAGAGGCAGATGCAGGACAATTGACAGCAGATCCCGAAACACTATGCCCAGGACAGACTTCTACAGTATCCGTCACTGGATATATAGAATCACCGCCTCTAGAACAAGCATTAATCGCTGTGGGGCCGGATGGAAATGTCATTGATGTAGTCATGGGGGAGACAATGATGTTGGACTTTGATGAATGTGGAATAGTAACGGTATACAGCTACAATTATAACCCCACGGATAGCCCTGCTTTGCCTAATATCGGAGACAGCTTCACAGAGCCTAATTGTAATGATTCATGTTGCGATGTAGAATCGATTGAGGTCAATTTTGAAGATAATGAGCCTCCTACACTTAGTAATACACCGGCAGATGTGACATTAGCGTGCAACGAGCCAATACCAGACTTGATGCCTGTCGATTGGACGGACAATTGTGATGGTACTGGAATGGTTGATGGTATGCAGGAAGATAATTATGACGTATGCTCTGGAGGAACAATCACAAGAACATGGACTTATGTAGACGGATGCATGAATGAAGTTGAATACATACAGACCATAACCATAAATGCTCAAGATGGTGGAACATTCGATTCAGAACCGGAAGATATGACTTTTGATTGTGAAGCAGATATTCCTCCTCCTACAGATTTGAACTGGACCGGTGATTGTGAAGGTACTGCCGTAGTTTCTCCAACTGATTCGGGTGATGCAGATTTATGTGCAGGAGGTCAAGTGACACGTACTTGGAGTCATACTGATGCTTGTGGTGGTTTTACGGAGTATGTTCAGACCTTTACAATTAATCCAGCCAATCCGGGTGAATATGTCGATCCACCGGTAGATGTCACGGTCGAATGCGACCTTAATGACCTTGCACCAATGACAGACTTGACATGGATGGGAGATTGCGATGGCACTGCAATGGTAAGTGGAACTGAGGATATGGATTTTGAATCATGTTCCGGAGGAACGATTACTCGTTTTTGGACATATACAGATGGGTGCGGTCAAGTAAGCGAGCATACCCAAACTATTACCGTTTCGCCAGCTCCTTTAGCGCAAGCAGTGAATCCACCACCACAAAATGTAACCTACAATTGTGATGAAATTCCGGCATCGTTTCCAAATTTAGACTTTACTAATAATCAAGCCGGAGACTGTAGTATTATGGGGACCGTGGAACCAGAAATAATGGGTGATCCAACGATTTGTGGTGGGCAAATTTCAGTGATTTGGCTTTTTACGGACGATTGCTTTAATGTAAGTTCTTTTGTTCAAAACATAACTATATTGCCTGCTGCAGAACCGGAATTCATAGATCCGCCGGCCGATATGACTATTTCTTGTGTAGAAACATTTCCTACACCTGAAGATTTGGGTTATACAAATAATCAAACTGGGGGCTGCGAGATATCTGGGACCGTCGAACCCATGGTGACATCACAAGGAGATATTTGTGGTGGTGATATAATGAGCATTTGGGAATTTACAGACGAATGCGGTGTCACTCACACACATACCCAAGCGATAATCATTGAGCCATTGGCAGAACCGGAATTTATTGATGCACCAGACGACATCACGGTATCGTGTGCAGATGGCCCTGAGATGCCGCAAGCTCTAACGTATACCAACAATGAAACAGGAGTATGCGAGATAAGTGGTAGTGTAGATCCTACTTCAGATGGTACGTATGATGTGTGTGGAGGTACGATTACTAATACCTGGGAGTTTACAGATCAGTGTGGTCGTAATTTTATTCATGAGCAGATTGTTACTGTAGGGCCTGCTCCCGAACCTAATTTTACCACACTTCCGACAGATATCACCATTCAATGCGACGAAATACCTCCATCACCTCCAAGTTTGAGTTATGAAAATGGGGGCTCTGGTGTGTGTGAAATTATTGGAAATATTGATCCAGCTGTAAACGACAACTCCAATAGCTGTGGTGGAACAATTGAATATATGTGGGAATTTACGGATCCATGCGGAAGATTGATTACGCATTCTCAAATTATAACTATTGAAGAAGCTCCTGCCCCTGAATTTACATCGTTGCCAGCAGATGTGAGTGTGGATTGTGGTAATTTACCTGCTCCTGCCGGACCTCTGGATTACACGAATGGCGATCCTTGTGAGATCATGGGTAGCGTCGATCCAATCATAGATGATAGCAATGCGATATGCGGCGGAGAGATTATAAATACATGGGAATTTACGGATGAATGCGGGAGACAACTCATTCATGTACAAACCGTTACGATTAATCCAGCTCCTCAGGCAGAATTTCAGAACCTTCCTGAAAATTCGACAGTTGCATGCGGTGATGATGCGACGAATCCCGGAGCGTTAGAGTATACCAATAATGGAGTGTCCGGTTGTTTGATTTCGGGATCTGTAATGGCGATTCAATCAGGTGGATATGATGCTTGTGGAGGAGAGATATTATTTACTTGGGAATTTACGGACGAATGCAATAGGGTCATTCAACATGTACAGACCATAGTAGTGGAGCCCGCTTCTCAAGCTGCGTTTATAGATCCACCGGCAGATATTACCGTGAGTTGTGCAGATTTTAACCCTAATCCCCCTTCTTTAAGTTATTCTAATAATGAATCGGATTTATGTGAAATATCGGGAAATGTAGCCGGGCAGCTCATTGGGAATCCAGGACCGTGTGGGAGTGATGTTACCTACAGATGGGAGTTTATCGACGATTGTGGGCGGTCTATAACACATAATCAGGTGGTGACCATAGAAGAAGCCCCCGCAGCAAGTTTTATCAACCCACCAGCTGATCAAACATTGAATTGTGATGAAGTGAGTTCTACGATTCCGACTTTGAACTACTCCAATGGGGCCAATGGAGTTTGTCTAATTTCAGGAGTTGTGTCCGGCATTCAATCTGGTTTTTTTGATGAATGTGGTGGTAATATTACCTATTCCTGGACATTTACGGATGCATGTAATCGAAGTATTTCTCACAGTCAGTCCATATCTGTTAATCCTGCGGAAAATCCAGTTTTTATTGATCCACCAGCTGATATCACACTTGAGTGTGGAGAAGACTTTCCTGTAGATCCTCCATTAGATTATACGAATAATTCAACTGGATTATGTGTAATTGCAGGTACTGTTGTTGCAACCTCTATGATAAATGGCCCTATAACATCCTATACATGGAGTTATACGAATGATTGCAATGGAGCTACGATTTCTCACACACAAAATGTCACGGGTGTTCCTACACCGGATATTTCCATAGATCCTTCGGAGGTATCCATTTGCATTGGAGATGATTTTGATTTGTCTTCGATCAACGTTACGGATGTCAATGGCAATCCATTCGATGTTAGTTTTGAAGATTCGAATGGAACACTCTTAGGTAATTCAATTGTGAATCCTTCTGCGTCAACAACATATACCATTATCGCTACCAACGATTCAGGTTGCTCTGACGAGGCCGTTTTTTCAGTTAATATTGATCAACCCACAAATGCTGGAATGGACGGTAGTGGTCAGGTCTGTGGAGTGAATCAATCCTATAATCTTTTTGACTATCTAAATGGAAATCCGGACCCAGGAGGGACTTGGTTTGATACGGATGGATCAGGAGTTAATATCGATAATCCTTTTGCCGTAAATTTTAATGGTGTGCCGTCTGGAACGTATACGTTTACCTATACTGTGTTTTCGACCAATTCATGTCCTGATGCAACTGCATTGGTGGAGATTGAGGTAATCTCGGAGCTTGAGTTTGAAATTCTGAGTGTTGAATGTGCTCCAGGTGGGACTACCTACAATGTCAATGTCTTTTCCAATGGATATACGATTTTTTCCAGTGCAGGGGATGTATCCATTATTGATGGTAATAATGTGGTTGTGACAAATATTCCAGCAGGTGAATTGGTAGTCATTTCGGCGATAGACCAGAGTGCGTTTTGTGTTACAGATATTTTTGTAAATCCGCCAGACTGCGATTGCCCTGAAGTGGATTCACCCATATCCGATGGAGATATTGAAATTTGCGAAGGGGAGACTATGCCAGAGTTAAGTGTGCAAGTCAATGCTGGATTTAATGTAAATTGGTACGAAGACCAGACCGCTCAGGATCCATTAATGTCTATGTCAAATACCTTCATACCCATGGTATCTCAACCTGGAGTATATACCTATTATGCCGAGGCTGTCGATGAAGACGGTTGTGTAAGTCTAATTCGCACGCCTGTCACCTTAACAATCAACGCCCTTCCTGAAGTAATGAATATTGAAATGGAGCTTTGTGCAGACGAAGATGGAAATGTGAACCTGAATCTTCAATCCTTGAATGGTATGATCAATGGAAATGCGAACTTTTTATTTGTTTATTATGAAAATGCAACAGACGCTGAAAACGGAAGTAATCCATTGGATGATGATTTCACTACCAATAGTTCAATTACCATTTTTGCTTTAACAACAAATACCTCAGGATGTTCCTCGTTATCGGAAGTGCAAATCACAGTGAACCTCTTGCCAACATATACGATTGAGATAGCTGACGAAGTATGTTTTGGTAATGGAGATGGAATGGTTACGATAACGGATTTATCTCCAATAAATTCAGAAATCAGTCTGGATGGTATAAACTTTCAATCCATTACTTCGATAACGGATTTAGCTCCTGAAGAATATACGCTTTGGCTTAGGTCGGATGAGGGATGTATTGTTTCACAACCATTTACCATAGTTTCGGGCCTTCAGCTCAACTATTCTGATCTAATAATTGACTGTGACGACAATGGAACCAGTGCAACTTCTGATGATGATTTTTATAGCGTGAAGTTTGAGATTTTCAGTTCGTCGGGAAGTGCTGGAATGGTACAAGTGAGTTCGGCAACAGAAGATTTTGGAATGTTTGAATATGGCATGGTAGATTTGACCATCGATGCTGGTATGGAAGTGATTTTGTCAGTTGCCGATCTGGATAGTGGATGCAGCATAATGATTGATTTGGGGGAATTGACCTCATGTTCTACCAGCTGCATATTATCAATGGATCAGTTGGAATTCGAGTGTGACGATAATGCTACTTCTACAGATCCTGAAGATGACAATTATATCATTACGCTAAATGCTTCGGCAGTGAATGGAGCAAGCAATAATACATTTAATGTGCTGGTAGATGGAAATATCGTTGCTAATTTTGAATATAATATTGGGGGAATGATTACAATTCCCGCTGATGGTCAAAACGCCGTAATCACATTATCTGATAATGAGGACAATCAATGTTTTGTTACGGAAACAATAGGTCCTTTGAATCCGTGTTCGGAAGAATGCACCTTAACAATTGATAATCAGAATTTTATTTGCAACAGCAATGGAACCATTGGCATAACTGAGGATGATACCTATGAGTTTTCGTTTACCATTCTGGCTACAAATTCAGCTTCGGCCACATTCTTCTTGTTTGTCGATGGAAGTAATGTAGGAACATTCAACTACGGAGAATTGTCAAACTTTATCTTAATGGCAGCTGATGGATACATACCAATAATTGAATTTATTGATGCTGGTAATGAGAATTGCACTATAAGTCTAAACGCTCCAGAATTAAACACCTGCAGCGGGTCTTGTAGTGTGACCGCTACGCTCGAAAGTATATTTTGTTTCAATGAAAATACAAGCGATGATCCTTCTGATGATTCATTTACTGCGGAGATTTCTGTGGATTTGGTTGGAGGCTCAGGAATGTGGCAAATTGTATCAACAGGAGAGACTGGTTCTTCTGGTCAAATGATAACGGTGGGGCCATTTCTTATTTCGGATGGAGATGTAGAATTAGAGATAATAGATTTGAATGTTATGGATTGTGGAACATCCCTGCTTTTAGTACCTCCATTACCGTGTTCTGCTTGTGAAGAAACGGTAGAAGCCGGAGCGGATGTAGAACTAAATTGTGACATTACTTCAATTCAATTAATGGGTACACCTTCAACTCCTGCTTCCGGTAATTGGACTGGACCTGGTGGATTTTTGGAGGAAGGTAATGAAGTGACGGTTGACGTGCCGGGTACATATTTTTTTACGGTTGATTTTGGAGATTCCTGTTTAAGAGTCGATAGTGTCGAAGTTACTGTTTCAGATGATATTCCTCAAGTCATTACGGAGTCACCATTAGTGTTGACTTGTCTTGTAGATTCAGTGCTTTTGACGGCATCAATTATAGGGGGTAGTGGAAATTTTACCTATCAATGGACGGATGAAAATGCAAGCGTCATATCTACTAATCTTGAGTTAATGGTGGGGCAGGGAGGTAATTATTTTCTTGAGGTATTTGATATTGATTCGGATTGTACTTCACCGCCAATGTTGTTGGAAGTGAAGGAAGACTATGATCTACCTTCGGCCGAAATTAGTGTCGATCCTGCTGATGTATTAGATTGTGTTGTTAGCGTTATTTACCTTACTTCGGAGGATCAACCTAATGTACGATATCAATGGAAAGTCGATGATGTGGCCATTTTTACAGAGTCTTTGACCATTGTAGAAGCTTCGATGATTGAACTTTTGGCGATAGATACGTTGACAGGATGTCTGGATTCCAGTATACTGGAAATAACAAATCTGGAAGAGTACCCCATTGTATCCATTACCGATCCGGAAGAATTGGATTGTTTCAATGAGCAGATTACTCTTGATGGTTCTTCGTCTCAATCCGGTGATAATATCGAATACACTTGGTTGGATGCAGATGGAAATGTGTTGGATTTTAATGCTACCATGCTTTCTATAGAAGATGAAGGGTATTATTATTTACAATTGGTGGACACGATGAATAAGTGCACCAATATTGATTCAGTCTTTGTCTCTTCAAATTTTGATTATCCAATAACAACATTGGAAGATGAGCAAGAAATTGAATGCGATCAAACTATTGCAGAGCTAGAAGTTGTTATTGACGGAGATTTATCGGACTTTTCACTTACCTGGTCTACGGTTAATGGAAGCATTGTTTCCGGTGACCAAGAATCAGTTTTGAATATCGATTCACCAGGTACTTACTTTGTCAACGTGCTCAATCTAACTAATCAATGCGAAACGCTGGATACAATTAATGTTGTTCTTCCTGACCTAATAAGTTCCTCACAAATTTCGGTTTTAGATGAGAGTTGTGAAGAAAGTGATGACGGGGTAATTGAAATCCAAAATGTATCGGGAGGGACCGCACCGTTTCAATATTTCTTTAATGGTGCTTTAATTGCTGATCCAATGGTAGAGAATCTCAGTGCAGGATCGTATTTGATTTCAATAATTGATGATAACGGTTGTACCTACGATTCGACAATAACAATTGAGGTGCTGGATGCTTTTGAGGTTGATTTAGCAGCTTCCATCACATTGAATACTGGAGAAGTGAGTCAATTAAATGTGGAGGTAAACATTCCAGATAGTGAGATAGGATCGGTTTCCTGGTTTCCGAATGCTGGTTTATCTTGCACCGATTGCCTAACTCCCATTGTCACAGCTGCTAATGAAGAGGTGGTATATTTAGTTACTGTAACAGATATAAATGGATGTCAAGTGGAAGCTTCTATTCAATTATTGGTGGTGGATCGGGTAATTATCACTGCGCCCAATGCATTCTCACCAAATAATGACAACAATGAGAATGAGAATTTTACGATCTATTCCAATACCGATGGTGTGATCATTAATTCATTACACGTTTTTGATCGTTGGGGGAATTTGGTTTTTAGTAAAGAGGCTTTTCCTGTGAATGATCCAAATCAAGGATGGGATGGGAAATTTGGGACCAGAGATGTGGAATCGGGGGTGTTCGTTTATTATTCTGAGCTTCTTTTGCCAGGAGGGGAGATCGAAATTAAGAAAGGAGATGTAACGGTTATAAAATAAGGATATAAAAAAAAAGAGGTTTACTAAACTTTTAGTTTAGTAAACCTCTTTTTTTTTATATGTTTTGCTTATTTCGCTTCAGCGGCGGGAGCATTCGTAGGATTCAAAAGATCATAAAATTGATCTAGTTTTGGAAGAATTATAATTCTTGTTCTACGATTTGTAGATCTTCCTTCTGCAGTATCATTATCTGCAAGCGTATT
>JBCCVV010000243.1:0-10194 GCA_039194925.1 Bacteroidota bacterium | reverse complement strand
GGAGTTATTATTGAATAGTAAACTATTGCACAGAACTAAAATGATGGTCGTAGAAGCCATTTTACCATGGGAAAGATGGCTTCATTATTTTGAAAGCAATTCTTTTGGCTTTGAAGCCGTTTAAAAAGGTCTGTTAAAATGATTTGTAAGTGCTTGATTTTCAAATTGAAGCTCTTTTTGAAATTCATAGCAGTAGCTCGCGTAGAGCTTTAGCTCCTAGCAAAAAAAAGCTGAAAAGTTGGAGATCAATGACTTGCAAAGGAGTTAACAATATGTTTTTAAACGGCTTCTTTGAATGATTAGCCTGTGATACCGAATTTTTTTCTCTCTTATTCGTTCTCTCCATCTGTCTCATGTAATTAACTGTTTGTGTATGCACCATACGCGATTTATGGATGCATAATAAAGGATATTCCTGGACCAAGTCTACTTTATTATTTCACTAAGCTATATTTCCCAAAACATACCACAAGATATAATCGTATGTCCCTAGGATAAATACATTTTAATATCCATAGGATAATGAAGAATTCTAATGATTACGCACTTTTTATTTTCAATTCTATAAAAATCAGATGCCTGTTTACTGGGAATTTACGATAGTGTCCGTCGGCAAAAGGGTAAATCTTTCCTGGTTCTTTTTGCTTGGCTAATAACTGCATTCCATGATGTGAATCATCCTGATACTTCTCAGCTTTCAATTAAATGAATATTCATAAATCTTTTCAAGATCCTTTTGTGCTTCTGGCTTAAGAAATAATTCAAGTATTCTTAATTAATTTTTTCCGCATTTTAAGCTTAAATTCTTCGTTATCAAATTTGGTTTCTTTCCCACTAACTTCTTCTATTACCAAAGCTTCGTTGATGAAATTGATCTTTCTATGTTCCTCCTTTAACAATCGTAATCCTGATCTTATGACTTCACCAGCCGATTTATACCTTCCTGATTCTATTTCAGAATTAATAGACTCGTCAAAGTGCTCACCTAAAAAGACCAATTTATTTCTTCCCAAAACGTTTTTGTTTTCAGTTATACCATAATGTGGTATTAAGTTCAACTCCTCGAGTTAAACACTCATTTATTTTATACCACAACAGTAGATTCAACAAAGTAAACTCTTAGCAACTAGAATCGAACTTCTTCCTCCTGATCGATCGGTACGGAAATCTTTGCAGGACCTTTCCCCACAAGTATTGTCCCCTTGAATTGAACATTTAGTTTCTTATCCGACATGATTTGCAATCCTTTGCTCAGTGCCTCCAATGGGTTATCGTTGTACAGTTTATCCAAATCCATATTGATATTAATGGGCATTTTGAATTCTCCTTCTTTAGGCATGGTAGTCTCGTAAGTTTGATTGATCTCAGCCAATTCGATATCATCCACATATACCTTCATATCTGCATTATCCAAATCCAACTCAAATCCGTTGGGGTTTTTCAAGACCATAAAAGCATTCAACTCCAATTTACTCCTAGTCATCTCGACAATATCAACGTCTTCTACCCGCTCAACAGTTGGTTCCAAAATAGATGTACAAGAGCTGAATAATACCGCAACGCAAAAGGAGATAAGGATGATTTTTTTCATTTGTTCTGATTGTTTATTCTTAATATGAATTGATTCTACATGGTAGTTGAATTTAATAGTACGAATATATGCTATTCATCTACGAATAATAATTATCCCCCATCAAGATGCCAGGATTATATTAATTTTATAGAAATTGTATCACAGATTCATATCTTTTAAATCTTAAGAATATGCGACACCTACTTTTTTTTTCTCTCCTGTTCATCATAGCCTGTAATCCTCAATCATCCACGGTCAACGTAGATTCTCTACCTACGGACCCCACCTTTGGACAATATGTGGTGGAGTACACAAAAAATACGGTCTCGGTAAAAGAAGATCTGGTATTTCGGTTGTCAGGTGCAGTAGTAAATTCTGAAGAGGTAGGCAAACCCGTTGACAAAAACTACTACTCAATTTCTCCAAATGTGGAAGGAGAAGCTTTCTGGAAAGATATGTCTACCATTGTATTCACACCTAAAACGCAATTAAGTTACAATACTCATTATTCTGTCACCATCAAATTGGGTTCATTATTTGAAGATGTTCCAATGAATCTGCAAAAGGTGAATTTCCCTTTCAAAACCAGACGTGTAAGCTATGATCTCGATCTATACGATATCAATTATGATCTTTCTAAAGATGAACTGCTTACACTTCAAGGTGTGGTCAATTCCAACGACTTTGTCGCCAGTAAAGATGTGGAATCCATAATGGAGGCGAGTCAAAAGGGCAATTCGAATATCTCAATTCAGTGGACTCATTCCAAAAACGGACACCAACATAGCTTCGAAGTAGTTGATATTGAACGAAAAGATACGCCTTCGGAAGTAATTATCAAATGGAAGGACAACATTCATACTTCCGGATTCAATGGAAGCAGAAGAATAACCATCTATCCCAAAGGTGCTTTTGAGGTAGTATCGGCTGAAACGGCCAAAGGCAATAATCGAAAAATAACGATCTCTTTTACAGAATCCATTAAAAGATCGCAAAATCTGGAAGGATTAATCAAGATCAAAAATTACGATGGACCATATAAATATGAGATTTCAGGATCAACTGTAAATGTCTATCCAGAGAAAAAGGTGACCAGCCCATTCACATTGGAAATCAATACGGCAATCCAAAACGCTGCAGGCGATCAACTGAAAAAAGCCTATAAAAATGAGCTGTCTTTTGATCCCATCAAACCTGCGATTAAATTGGCCGGCAAAGGAGTCATCGTACCGCATAATAACGAAATCATCTTTCCTTTTGAAGCCATAAACTTGAAAGGAGCCAAGGTTGAAATCCTAAAAATATTCAGCGACAACGTTTTACAGTTTTTGCAATACAACCGACTGAATACAACCTATAGTCTGGAGCCAGTAGGAAGAATTGTACATCAGGAAGACATCAAGCTCACCGATATAAACTCCGACAAAAACGACGCAAATTATGTGCGATATGCTTTGGATTTGAGTAAAATGATCACTCCCGACCCTGGAGCTATTTACCAGGTTCGTTTGGGGTTTGACAAAGATGACGTCGGTTCTTATGACTGTGAGAAAGAAGACCCTACAACCATTCTCCTGAGTCAAAGAGATGGATTTACATCAATTATGAATACTCCAGAAAACTACAATTGGTCTGATCGAAACAATCCTTGTAAAAGTTCTTATTACAACAGTTCACGATTTGTTACACGCAATATGCTTGGTTCCAATATTGGAATCATTGCGAAGCGAAACAAAGAAAATCGAATCCACCTAATTCTGAGTGACTTGCGCACAGTGGCACCTTTGGCCGGAGCACAGGTCAATTTTTACGATTACCAACAACAAAAGATCACGTCCGCTACTTCTGGTGATCAAGGTATGCTTACAGCAGAATTGGATCGAAAACCGGCCTTTGCCATAGTCACACACGTCAATGATTATGGATACATTAATCTTCAGGATCAACACGCCAATAGCCTGAGTGAATTTGAAGTTTCCGGCCGGTCCAAGAAGAAAGGTCTAGACGGATATATTTATGGAGAAAGAGGTGTTTGGAGACCTGGAGATACGATTTTTCTAAATTTTGTGCTCGAAGACAAAACAAATAAACTGCCATCCAATCATCCGGTAATTATGATTGTAAAAGACGCGAAAGGGAAAGAAAAATACAATCAATCGACCACTTCGCATGCCGGTCATATCTATCATTTTCCAATTGCTACAAATGTTGTTGATCCTACAGGAAATTGGACCGCACTCGTAAAAGTAGGCGGAACGAATTTTCAAAAAACCCTTAAAGTAGAAACCGTAAAGCCCAACCGCTTGAAGATAAGATATGACTTGGATGAAGATGAGGCATTAGCACTTTACAATAACCAAGACGTACACCTTCGATCAGAGTGGTTGCATGGAGCACCTGCGAATGGATTAAAAGCAAAAGTGGATATGCAGATAAGTTCTGCTTCGACTCGATTCAAAGGATACAGCGAATATATCTTCGATGATCCCGCCCGTAAAGTAAAGCCTCTGCCAATTACCATCTATGAAGGAAATCTCAGTCCAGAAGGCAAGGCGGTGATTAAACTAAAACAGAAAAAGGAATGGTTGGCTCCCGGAAAATTAAAAGCCAATTTTAAAACCAAAGTATTTGAAAAGGGAGGCAATTTCAGTGAAGACAACTTTTCAATGAATGCTGATCTCTATGGCTCGTATGTAGGAATAAAAATACCAAGAACGAGATGGGGCAGTAAATTTATCAAACAATATCAAGATTCCGATATTCCCATTGTGGTAGTTGACACAGACGGAAATCCAATTGCTAATCGAAACCTCTCCATTGGAATCTACACTGCTGAATGGAATTGGTGGTATGATCGGGGCTATAGCAGAAAGTACAAGTACAATACCTCATCCCATAAAGGTGCAGTCAGCAAGGCAAAGGCAAAAACAAATAGCAAAGGGGAAGCGATACATACGGTGAAGTTCGATGGACATGGCAAATATATGATTCGTGTTTGTGATGATGTAACCGGACATTGTACAGGCGATCTCTTTTACACAGGATATTCATGGAGTCAAGATAGTGAGCAGAATGGACCCCAGCAATTGATATTTACTACGGACAAGAAATCATATATGACCAATGATATCATTACCATGAAGGTCCCTTCCAATGAAGGTTCTAAATTATTGGTTTCGATCGAAAACGGAGAAACCGTTCTGTCATCCTTCTGGGTAGACGGTAAAAGAGATGAAACGTCTATTTCCTTTCCGACAGAAGCAACAATGAATTCAAATGTCTACTTACATGTACATCTAATTCAGCCGCACAATAATGGAGCGAATGATCTTCCGATGCGCATGTATGGAGTTGTACCCATCTCAGTAGTAGATCATGCCTCGCAAATCGAACCTGAATTGAATATGCCGGAGACTATACGTCCCAATGGTTTGTATACAGTAAAAGTATCCGAGCGATTGGGAAAGCAGATGAGCTATACCCTGGCTGTTGTTGACGAAGGACTTCTGGATCTTACTCGATTCAAAACCCCAGATCTCTGGAATCATTTTTACTCTAAGCAGGCATTGGGCATCAAAACCTGGGACATCTATGATATGGTATTGGATGGATATGGTGGGGAGATCGATCGGTTGATCTCCATTGGTGGGGATGGTGAAGCTACTGGAAGTAAAAAAGGAAAGAAGGCAAATCGATTTGTGCCGGTTGTTACACATCTCGGTCCTTTCACACTCAAACCGGGAGAAGAACACAGCCATCAATTGTACATGCCGAATTATGTGGGATCTGTACGAGTAATGGTGGTAGCGCGTCATAAGGACGCATATGGAAAAGCAGAAAAAACGGTGCCGGTCAAAAAACCGCTGATGGTATTGGCCACACTGCCTCGTGTCCTGGGTCCCAACGAACAATTGTCTCTTCCGGCCAACGTATTTGCCATGGAAGATAACATCAAGAATGTAAAAGTTTCGGTCGAAACCAGCCCAAATGTTTCTATCACAGGTGCATCCAGTCAAAATCTTCAATTCAATCGAATGGGAGATCAACAGGCCTATTTTGATATGAATGTAGGTGAAGAAATGGGTACAGCCAACATCAAAATAAGAGCTCAAGGCCACGGGGAGGGAGCATTCGACGAGGTAAACATTGATATTCGCAATCCTAATCCATATACTTCCAATGTGTATGAAGCAACCGTACAACCTGGAGAAGAGTGGGACATGAATTACGAACTTTTTGGAACCAAAGGAAGTAACGAAGGTGTGCTTGAACTCAGTACTGTGCCACCTATGAATTTTAGTCAAAGGTTAAAGTATTTGATTCGATATCCGTATGGATGTATAGAGCAAACTACCTCTTCTGCATTTCCTCAATTGTATCTCGCCGAAGTTGCCGAATTGGACGAAAAATCGAAATTCAAAGTAGACAACAATATGAAGCGAGCCATTGAAAGATTATCTCTCTTTCAAACAAGTTCTGGTGGTTTTTCTTATTGGCCAGGATATAATGAGGTAAGTCAATGGGGGACCAACTATGCATTGCATTTTCTATTGGAGGCAAAGGAGAAAGGATATTACGTTTCTCAAAATTTGTTAAATGAATTGCTTTCTTATCAAGATCGTAAAGCGGAAAATGCAAATCTTCCAAGTCAGTTCAAATCACAAAATAGTTGGATTGCACACACGCAGGCTTACCGATTGTACACCCTTGCAAAAGCAGGAAGGGCAAATATCGGAGCGATGAATATTCTGCGCAATTATCAACATTTAAGTATCGCTGCGTCGCATATGTTGGCTGCATCGTATGCTCTTATTGGTAAAAAAGAGATAGCCAGAAATATGGTAGCAAATAAAGAGCTCACTATTAAGCCATATGTCGAGACGGGATACACATATGGATCACATGTACGAGATATGGCAATGATGGCAGAAGCACAACAAATCCTGGGAAATGTGAATGAAAATGCTCAACTTATCAAACAGATTGCGCGCGAAATGAGTTCGCAGCGTTGGTACAGTACACAGACCACCGCATACGCATTATTGAGTTTAGGTAAGTTTTTAACCAAGTATGAAAAAGGAGAATTTCAATATGAATTTGCCATAAATGGAGGAAAGAAGGTATCTGGTCAATCCAGTAAACCTTCCATTCAGCAGCGCGTAGAGGTTGAAGGAGCTACAGATAAAACCATCAACGTGAAAAATACCTCTAAATCAGTTATGTTTGTTCGTTATGTATTAAGCGGTCAACTTCCTCCCGGAGTAGAAGAACCTGCATCCAATAGTCATATAAAAATGAATGTGATTTACACCGATGTAAAAGGTCAGCCAATTGATCATACCAAATTGGTTCAGGGAACAGATTTTATTGCCAAGGTAACCATCCAAAATTTAGGAACCCGGGCAAAAAATATTCAGGAAGTAGCATTATCTCAAATCTTTCCATCCGGTTGGGAGATTCAGAACGATCGATTGTCAAGCATGCAAAATGTTACTACAAACAGCAGCTATGATTACAAAGATATTCGAGATGATAGAGTATATACTTTCTTTGATATTAAGGGTACAAAATCACTAACCTTTTCTACTCTGCTAAATGCAACTTATGCAGGTAAATTCTATCTTTCGCCTGTATTTGTAGAAGCGATGTACGACAATGAGATACAGGCAAAAACAGAGGGAACGTGGATTGAAGTAATCCCTTCAATGGTACAAACACCAGAAAGTGAATAAGTTGAATCTATTTAAAAATTAGTATATATAGTCTTGATTCTCAATATTTTCAACTCCCCTGAAACCATGTAACCTGAATGGTATTATGTCAGGATGACATAAATGTTAACAATTAGATTGAAAACTTGTCATTTCGCAAAATCTTACAAACAATTGAAAGAATTAAGTAGTTTTATGTAGGAGAATTCATATTTTTAAATGTCTTAAAAGAATTGAAGTCTTAGATGGGTATTATAACCAATGTGGTTCGAACGATTGCGGTAAGAGTACATAGACAGATCGAGTTTATGGCAGCTCACCCACATAAATTTCAACAGAGTATTTTTCAAAAAAACGTCAAAAGAGGTAGAAGTACTATCTATGGGAAAGAACGCGATTTTGGCGGCATTCAGACGTACGAAGACTATAAAAAGCAAGTGCCTCTAAATACGTTTGAGGATTTGAGGCCTTACATGAATCGAGTGCTGGAAGGCGAAAAAAACGTTCTTTGGCCTGGAAAACCCAAATATGTCGTAGGTACTTCCGGCACTACAGGGGGCATCAAATATATTCCGCTTTCCAAAGATAGTCTTCCCTACCACTACAACTCTGCCCGAAATGCAGTGTTCAACTATACATTAAAATATGGTTTGCTCAAAATTTTTAATGGCAAACTACTCTTTCTTTCAGGAAGTCCGCAATTATCCAAAACAGGTACCATAACCTCAGGAAGATTATCGGGAATTGTAAATCATCAAATTCCTCGATGGCTAAAATTCAATCAAATCCCTTCCTGGGAAACCAATATTATTGAAGATTGGGAAGAAAAGATTTATCGCATAGCTGAGGAATCGATCAAGGAAAACATGACAATGATCAGCGGAATCCCACCGTGGGTCATGATGTATTATGAATCCCTGTTAGAACAATCGGGCGCCGATACCATCAAAGACCTTTTCCCGAATTATGATCTCTTCGTATACGGTGGGGTAAATTTCGAACCCTATCGCAAAAAGTTTGAAGAGATGGTGGGAAGACAGGTGGATAGCATTGAGACTTATCCTTCATCAGAAGGGTTTGTAGCTTTTCAAGACATCAAAGGGGAAGCCGGAATGCTACTCAACGTGAATGGTGGTATATTTTTTGAATTCGTTCCGGCCCATAAGATCCATGACGAAAATCCAGAACGTATCCAATTAAAGGACGTCGAACTTGGTAAGGATTATGCCATTATTATGAACAATAATGCTGGTTTGTGGGCTTCTATATTGGGCGATGTTGTTGAATTCACTTCCCTGAATCCATACCGACTTATAGTTAAGGGACGAGTAGAACATTTTATTTCTGCTTTTGGCGAGCACATTATTGCCAACGAAGTAGAATCTGCGATGAGCACTGCACTTTCCGGTACTGGGGTACAGATTTCAGAATTTACCGTTGCACCACAGGTAAATCCACCGGAAGGCGGATTACCCTATCATGAATGGATTATTGAAACCGAGAATAAGGCAATAGAATTGTCTTCGTTCGGCAGAATACTGGATCAATGCATGCAAAGCAATAATTTTCATTATAAAGATTTGATTTCTGGAAAGGTGATTACCCGTTTGAAATTAACTCCCGTCCCACGAGGCACATTCAATGCCCACATGAAAGCAAAAGGAAAACTTGGAGGTCAGAACAAGATTCCTCATCTGAGTAATGATCGTAATATAGCGGAATCATTGATCCAATTGGCGAAGGAAAGTCGCATTGAGGCCTAAGTCTCAAATGATATTATGGCTTATTTATTTCTATTTTTAAAGACTTAAAATACGAAGCTGCTCCCACCATCCTGCTCCCATACCAACTGAAGTATTCCCCATCCACCAAAAACACTTTTGTATCAGGACATTTTTCGGTAAATTCAGTGATATGTCTCTCTTTGAAAGGAAAAGGTTCGGAAGACAAAAATATGAAGTCAGGGTGCTTTTTCTGAATCTCGGAAAAAGTAGTTTCAGGGTACCGATCACAATTTCCAAAAACATTGTCATATCCGCAGCAGTCCAGCATATCGTGAATAAATGTATCATGACCAATCGTCATTAATGGCTTATTCCAAATAAGATAGCAAACTGATTTTCGATCTTTCCTATCCTCATGCAGTTGATGGAATGCTGATCTTATGTTTTCAATCAGCTTTTCTGATTTATCCACTCGATGAGTAAGGTGGCCAATCCTTTTTATCGCTTCCAAGGCATCTTCAAAATTCGCGATTTCTGAAATGTATAACTGTGCAATAGATTGAAGGGCTTCGATATCTTCTTTGGTATTTTCTTCCTTATTAGCAATGATGAGATCGGGTTGAAGAGCTTTGATGGAATCAATTTTGACCGTTTTGGTTCCTCCTATCTTTGGGATGAATTTGACTTTTTCTTTGGGATGAATACAAAATTTTGTGCGACCAACCATATGGTCTCCAAGATCAAGATCGAAGAGTAATTCTGTAAGCGAGGGTACCAGTGAAATGATCCTCATTAAAGGTGAGTTTTTTTAACCACAATGAACATAATTGTTGCACAAAGACTTCACAAAGATGATGATAAAGAATGAGTGAAAGTCTGGTCCAACTGCTTATTACTTAATTAAGTATTTCTAAAAAGAAAAACTGAAACACACTAAGATTTATTATGCCTTAGGACAAAACGCATAATCAAGCATTAGACATGATTATTTCTTTAAAAAGAAATAGAAAGTGATTAAACGATTCGGATTCTATCCTTAATAGACTGGATTAAATCAGGAGAAACGGAGGGTCTTTTAACGTTATTTTTGATATAATCTCTAAACGTCTTTTCCTTGTTGAACATCTTATTACATCTCGGGTCAGACTCTACTTGGTTTAGAAGGCTGTTTTGCTCTTCTTGTGAT
>JBCCVV010000242.1:0-10225 GCA_039194925.1 Bacteroidota bacterium | reverse complement strand
CGGAATACATACCTCAAATGCCCTAAAAATTGGAGAGCGAATGAGGCAAATTCAAACCAAAGCGGCTTAAAATAGAACCAAGACGACATCACGATAGAATTATTGGGGGAGAGCTATGTCTGCTTATTTCTGAATATCCCGACATTAAACTATAAACTAAATGGCTTTCTAATGATCATGGTGGTGGACTCCCACTACATCCAAAACAGCCTGATAAAGATGTACTTGGGGTTCTTTCTTCCCGCCATCTTCAATCGTTCCTTGTAATTGAACAACTTCAAACGAAACAAAATCCAAGTGTGCTCTTGGTGTTCCCTGGTGTCCTTCTTTGATGGTCGCAATTCCATTTTTAACCGCTTCGTCAAAGCTATTCTCTGATGAGCCAATGATTCGGATTACATCTTGATGTTCAATTGTGTGTTTCGCTAACATAACAAGTTTTTTAAGGTTGGAACAAATAAAAAGTATCCTTTCAAATTTAATCCCAAATAAAACCTACCTCCAAAAAACAAGCATTCTAAAATAAAGATTCAGTAATTCTACGCATCTCTACACGAAAATCTACGCATGTCCGAACAGTAATTTTACGTAAAATCGTACGCTATCATTACTATTTCCAAAAAGAGGAACCAGATGCATTTCAATCCTTTCCTTTCCATGGTCACCCCAAAATACGTCTAAGGATGGATAGAGTGTTTACTATTGTACGTTTTTTCGAATAAAACATTATTCTAGTGATTTAGATTTGCAAAAAATTAGGAAAATTCTATGACAATCAAGCACATATCTACTTTTTCAATAAAATTAACCATCAATATTTCGGACAGCTAACAATTGTGCCATTTCAACCCTTTTCACCTTATCTATACTAAAATTTTCTGCATATGGAATACACAATATACCCGAATAGAAGCTTCGAATTTTGCGTAGAATTACGGATTATTTAAGTAAATCTACTCTAAATGGTATACAAGAATTTATTAAGTAACTAATTCTTCCTACCTTAAGAGATAAGATGTAGTGTAATAATATGCTAAATAAATCTATTCGAACTCACACATCAAATCTGAATTAAGGAAACTGAAAATTATAAGGTGGGTAAGATCCTGTGATATTAAAAAACTGAATATCAACAAATTTTGAATGGAGTTAAGATCCTAACGAATAGAAATTTTTAATTCTAAAAGTTTCTTACCATTAGCAGTGTACAGTTTATTTCGTTCGAGGTGTGTTGATAACATCAATCTCCTAAAATGAATATTTATACTTCTCTCCGCGTGTGCTTTCTATTGTTGGCATATTCCTATTCTGGTCATGCCCAAAGTATCGAATACCACGCTGAAAAAGATTCTATTGTCATTGAGAATCTTAGTCCTCCCGATACTATTGCTAAAAATCCCAACAATCCTTATTGGAGATCTTTTTGGGAATATGGCGACAGTCATTACTCCTTTGATACCCTCCGACACGTCTATCGATATGACGAAACGGGCACCAAAGAAGTACGTGTAATGCTCACACCGCACTATTCCTTCAACAACACAAAAACATTAACAAAATTCATTCAACCCCAAGAGATTTCTAATGCACCAAAAATCTATCCCATCTCGGAAAATAAGTATGTGCATATCGAATCGAGTGCACGAAACGAATTGGTTCCAGACAATGAAATACGAGTTGTCGTGCATTACAGTCTGCCTCCAAATGTCAATGCAGAAGAAGGTTATCTCTTCATTTTCTTCAATAATAAAACGGAAATGCTGCTGCACGAGATGCCATTTCATCCATTCCGAAGCGACACATTAGCATACGGTGATAGATTGTATGGAGGCTACGATAGCGACATATTTGATTTTAAAGCCGAACCCTGGGTGGCACGGGAATCGTTGATTACGCAAATGGTGGATGAGGTAGCCAGTGATTATGCCAGCGCTAAAATTATAAAGTGTCCAATACAAAAAGGGCAGGATAAGCGATTGTTTTTCAGTCTTATATCTTCTCCGGAATTATCAAAGCTGGTATTGGGAGGGGAAAAGGAAAACCTTAACGTACACATCAGAGCCTTATGGGTGTATGAAGGAGTAAATATCAACGCAACAAACATATCTGCCAGGTACAATTACAAAATGCTTTCGGTACACGATCCAAATGAAATCAAGATCCTGAGACCAAAAGGTAATCCTTATTACCACCCGAAAAGACGTCAAACTTTCGAATTTGAGGTACACTTTGAAAACAAGGGAGGTAGAGCGGCTAAAAATGTAGATGTAATAGTGCCCTGGCCAGACAATCTCGATTACAATACTATCCAAATTGTCGGTAGGGATCCAGCACCTAAGGATAATTGCGCAGACTGTCCACCGGATTTTGATATGGAAACAGGAAAACAATCTTGTTTCATGATTGATACCAGTCTTATTGCTACCAATGATACACTCTTTTTTAAGTTTTTAAATGTAGGATTGATGGGCAAACAAGAACCCGGACTGAGTGATAAAAAATATACCAAGGGGCTTGTCAGATTTACCGTAAAATCAAACGGTAAATATACAGGGGTTCAACAAGCAAAGGCTACCATCCACTTAGAGGGAGACAACCCTTTACGCACTAAGGTAAAAAAGAAGCAGTGGAGAATGAGGTCCATTTGTCCATCCATGGGAGGAACACTGTTTGCGGGAATGCCAAATTTTAATTTCAATAACAATCAACTTTCCAGATATTACACCTTGGGCATATCCCTTATTAATGCTCCCTTGTATTCGGGCTATGGACGTAGATGGGAATTGTCTTCTTCGGGTCTGGGTTTTATCGGTCGAAAGTCAGATGATATTCAAGGGGATACGCAGGTCCAATTGACCAATGAAGAAATTGATCTGCAAACCATAGACTTCCAATTTTTTCTAGAAAAGAGGATGAAAGGCATTTTTTCCGTTGGTGCAGGTATTGGTCCTTCCATTCCTATTTCCGGTGAGGGAGAGATTACATCCAGACAATTTTCTGCGCAGGACATACCCCCAGGTTTTACCCTTGATGATATTGCACAATCGTCTGAACTATTCGATGACCTGTTTCCAGAGATTGGTGACATCTCTGAAGAGGTAAACAGTTCGTTTGGACTTCTCAACAGCTTTGCTGACAATTCAATTATTTCGAACCGAAGTATAGGATTTGTCGGAAGTCTATTTGTGGAGGTTGGATTCCTTTCCAAATACGCTTTGGGCATCCGGTCCAACTATAGAATTTACCCAGGCTCATATAAGGAAAGGTGCTTACAAATTCGAGATACTAGGTTTTACCTGAGGATTTCATTATTTACTCTATAATAAATCTATCATGACGAAATATATACTATTCCTAATTGCAATAATTTTAATCACAGGATGCTCTTGCGAAGAACTAACGGTTGGTACGGAAGGTACAAATAGTACTGAAAATACCAATAATAATGATGACGAAGACGATGATGATGACGACGACGATGATGATAATGATGATGATGATGAAAAACCTGACTTATTAGTAAGCTCTATTGGAACACCTGAGCTCATTCTCGATGGTGCTGCTATTTACAATTACCTTGTTGAAGTCACTATTCAAAATGATGGGAAGGCCGCAGCGGGCTCATTTGTTGTCAAAACGCTCTATGATTTGGTAAATCAAGGAATGTTCATGGATACGGTTACAGTAGACACGCTCGAGGCAGGAGAGACCTATGAATTCACGGCTGTAACGAGTATATTCTGGCCGTGCAATGATCCGGATTGTGAAATACGAGTACTTATTGATGAGGTTGATTCTGTGATGGAATCAAATGAAATGAATAATGATACGACCGTATTATTCCCTGAATTTGGACTTCCGGATTTTGTATTTTTGGAGACTCCGGTTCGGGACAACAATTGCTCTAATCAGCAAACCAATTGTTTTATCAAGGGATGCATTTCAAACATTGGAAATGGAAGCAATGCTCTCTATGGAGGATCAGTGAGTGTTACGTTTTATAATGAAGACTATAAAGATGGTCTCCAAGTGTTATTGGGTGTCATTGAGGCCGGTGAAAAGGAATTTTTTGAAATAGCCATACCAGAAAATGTTCTTTGTGTGGATGGATGTGAAGCTCGATTTATTATTGATGAGTTTGATTTTGTGATGGAATCAAATGAAATGAATAATGATACGACTGTGTTATTCCCTGAATACAAACTTCCTGATTTTGTATTTTTCGGAACTCCAACTTTATATCCCGGTTGTAAAAATGAGGACCCCGATTGCTTCATTTCAGGATACATTTCAAACGTAGGAACTGGAAGCACTGCTCCTTATGATTCAGTAAGTGTAACATTTTATCATGAAGATTATAAAGATGGTCTCAGAGAGTTCTTGGAAATCATGGAGCTTGGAGACAAAGTCTATTTTGAAATAAACATTCCAAAAAAGATGTTTTGTTTATCTGGATGTATAGGTCGACTGGTTATTGATGACGAGATGTTGATTCCCGAAACAGATGAAAACAATACAATCATTTTAGACTTTTAATTGAGCCTTTGCTTGATTTCGTATAATTCTTCCAGGACTTTTTCGAGGTTCCAAATTTCAACGCTATTTGCAGAATGCGCAAGGATATTGCCTCCTTCTATTGAAAGATTGTGGATTAAATTTTTATTCTCTGATTCTAACGTGTGGAAATGATTTCCACTGTCATCCAAGAGCCAAACTTCGCCATTATAAAATCCAATTGCGGTAAAACCCATTGGTACGTTCGTTTCGATACAAGAAATTTCTGAACTCGCGGTAATATTCTTAAGTTTCAAAGATTTTAAAGACCTCAATTGAACATTGTAAGCGTCCGAGACCAAATAATAGCTGGATTTATCAACAAAAGACATTTTCAATAACTCAGTATTTGATATCAATAAAGAATCTTTCAACTTAAATTCATTGGAGCTCCAAATCCTAATTTTTCCATCATTGCAAGCTGCATAAATATCATTGGTTCCAGGATGAATACTAATATCCCTTATGCTGTAGTCCGTATGGAATTGATTTACGATTAGATCATTTGCTAAATCATAAAAAACAATCTGTTTATAATTTGCGATAATTAGAATTCCCTCAGGATGCAAAGCCAATTCAGGGTTTGGATCTTTCACATTGCAATTCCCTTTCATTACTACATTTCCTTCTTTATCCACCGATGCAATTTCTCCCTTGTCGGATATGCAAATTACTCGATCTTGATAAGGTACAAATCCGGATATATTACTGGCTCCAAATATTTTTACAGGCCTGGTTGAAGTGCCTTTCTGACCTGTGGATTGTGTAAGAAGTCCTTTGAAGTCTACAATAGAAATAAGCTCAAGTTGATCATTATTTTGTTGTATCCACGGATTTTTAAAATTCCCTTTTCTTTCAAAATATGGAACCTTTGACTTTAATTTCCACTCGTCTACTCTTCCATTTTTATCAATGGAAATCAAATTCGTTTGCTCATCTACAAACGCCGCACTCTGCATATTGTCTTCAATATTTTTTAAATCATATGCTTTGTTCTGATCTGTAAGCTTCCATATTCCTCCCACTTCCGGATTATTGGCATTCATGATCAGGATCAGGTTATTGTCAGGAGATGGTATGATCGATGTCTGTGCTCCTGGTTCGTAGTGGCCACCAAGATCAATTTTTGAGATGATGTTCAAGTTTTCTTCCTTGTGGATATGATGTAGTTCCGTAGTTGTCAAGCCGTAGAAATAACCATTTTTGTCATATTCCAATGCGTAATACCGTACAGTGGTTTTGAATTGTTCTACGATGTCATTGGTAATATTCTTAATCCAAATAGTAGAGTCACTTATACTCAAAGCAATTTCATTCTCAGCAATGAACGAAAAGTCCAAAACGTCGTTATCCCCAACGCTTATGACATCAAAAGGCTCCCCGCTATCTGGAAGGCTGAGGTAGACAGCTTCACTTTCATCATTTTTATACGCCCAGTACTTATTTTCAGGAGAGCCAATAAATTTATGTATATGATTTCCCAATTGTGCTGACTTGAAATTGTCACCTTTATTTTCAATGTCTATGAATTTTATTCTCTGGTCGGTTCCTCCAAAGTAGAGATATTTCGAGTCCTTACTCCAAATCATGCTGTTTAATGGATTACCAGATATGACATCAAAACCTTCTAAAGGGCGAAATGAGCTCCCATCAAATGCATAGATCGCTACCGGATACGTATTGGCCTCTGATTTGTGTTCGATTGCGAGATACTTTCCATTGGGAGAAAATGCTGTTTTATATCCAGCCTTAAAACTTTGAATGCTATCAAAAAATGTACATCTGTTAATCAGGCTAAAAAGTGAATCCTTAACTTCTTCGTCTTGCTTTAGGTTCAGACTTTCTATGTACAAATCTCTTTTTGCATTAGGATCTGTACGTTCCATACCATTTAAGAATAAATTACGCGCCAGTAACGATTGCTTCTCCTGATAAAGATCATATCCTATATATCCCAAGCCACTTAGCAAAAGTAAAACAATCGAAAGAATCGAAAATCTTTGCACAAATATTCGGCTCTTGGCCTTCGTAATTGGCTCTTCAAATTCATCCAAGTCCGGGCACGTATCATTGACCTTCCAGGATTCTATGAAATTAAGCTGTTTTCTGGATAAAGTCTGTCCGCTTTCTTTTGCATTTGCTACCCATTCCACTAAAGTTTTGCGGTTGTTAATTACATCCCTGGATTTAGTATACCAGAGTTTGAATCTGGGCCATTCCCGCAACAGGCTTTCATGGGTAACCTCAATGATCGGTTGATCTTTTATGGAGGTTGTTGAGGACAACAGACGTTGATCGAGTAGAAGGCTCAGTACTTCTTCGAAATATTCCGATTTGACCTGTTCTGCCAATTTCTTTTTTAATACCGGTTTTCTCAAATCGCTGGCCCCGGCATCCTCATTCACCAATTGAACCAGTATTTTTTTTATTACCTCCTGTTTTTCTTCTTTGTGCTGCTCAAATCCATTGTATACCTGATTCGCATGTCGCTCTATCGATTTGGTAAGACCTCCGGAAGCGGAATATGCTTGTTCATCAATGATTGACTTTTTTCTGCCCATCCACAAATCTTTCATCAATACCTGTAGAAATGGAAGAATCCCTTTTTTATGCAATGCTTCTCCACTCAGTTGAGTAATCAGCCCTTCTGTGACTACTACATGTTTCATCATAGCAGGTTGGGAAATGACATCCTGGAGATCATCCAATTGCAGTGGACCCAGCTTTATCTCAGGCGAACCATTCACAGCAAAACCCGATTCAATAAGTTCATGATAAAAATCTGATCTACATGAAAGGATTGGGATGCAGCTTTCATCATCATATAATCTCAACAACAAGTCACCAAATATCCGGTGCTTAAAATCTCTGCTTAGATTATTACTTTTTTTAAAATTGGTCTCGGTTTGGTCTGTCTTTATAGAAGGTTTCAGGGAATAAAATTCTTCAAATTGATCCAAAATCAAAACCAGCTTTTTGGAGTAGTCTTTGGAATAGATGGCGTCCATCATTACACTGAGCGCTTCGTATGCAAAATTTCTGAGGCCTTCGTAGGTCGCATGGATCTCTTTTGATTTTTCCGTGAATATCGGATAGGAAAATGTATTGCTTTCCGCATCAAGATCCGCAAGGGTAAACATCTTTTGCCATAAGGACTCCAACGGATTGGAAGACGGACGTAAATTGGCGTGGATAAAAGTATCTTCCAACTGGAAATAATGTATCAATTTGGTATTGATAAATGAAGATTTCCCTGAACCGGAACCACCGACGATCAAAATATGCCTGGTACGGCTGTTATGAATTAAATCCTGAAACAACTTAAACTCTGTATCCCGGCCAAAATAATAATCCGCGTTTTCTTTTCTAAAGGACTCGAGTCCCATGTAAGGACAACTCCACCGCCTTAAACTATCCACAATCAGGGGTGAAGTCAAGGATGTATTATCCTGAACAGTGTCGAAAATAATGGCTGCATCTTGCAATGCTTTCAGGTCGAATTGATTGTTCTTTTGAAATTCCTGATCAACAAATTTTTCCAGCGATTCCCAGGAAAGAAATGATAGTTCTTTGGGGTTTGTGCTAATGATTTCCTCGAATGCGGTCATCGACACCACTTTTATTTCAGGCAACCCAGATGTCCTGGCCATCTCACCATTGACTCCCACCAAATAGACTATTCCACCTTCTTTCCGGATAACCCCTCCGCCCGACATTCCTTCGATATCCTTTTGACGTGGAGCACCTTCGACTTGTATTTTGAATTCTATCATACCATGCTCAGCACGCACACTACGAGATACATCCATGGAATAAAAAGAAGTTCGTCCCGAATACTGTTGATCAGATTCAATTCCCGGAAAACCACAAGCCAGATAGTTCGTATTCGCCTCATCATGGTACTCAGGTTGTATGATCTCAAAATCGATGTTCTTTTTCAACTTGATGATGGCCGCATCTATTAACGCATTGGGATGATAAAATAGATTTTCACCTTCCAGCAAGGTTAGCGCTTCCCTTTTTGCCTCACCATCAATGAATTCTCTTTCTATCTTAATATCTTCCCCATTTTTTACCACATGTCTTGCCGTAAGCACATAGCAGTAGTCTTTCGACAAAGGTTGAAAAAGACACCCGCTACCCGTGTTATTGATGCATACGGTATACCTTCTTGGATCAAATGTCTCTTCCATAATTACGATTCAAAGAATTCAGTACTTAAAATCATATCAGTATTAAAATCACCACTCGCGATTTCTTTTCGGAATATCTTTTTGTAAAGATCTGCATAATTGAAATAAAACCTTGCATTCGGATTATGCTTTACTATACGGGCCAGACATTGTTTATGAGGATGGCCATGTCTTTCGCCATTGGTGGATAACACATAATTATCGCATTTGACAAGTGTAAGTAATTTGGTGCTGGTATTGCTTTTGCTTCCGTGGTGGGAAACCATAAAAAACTCAACCTCAATTGGATTCTGCTCGGTGTATCCCATCTTCTCCAGACTCAGTGCTATGGTAGAGGGCAAAGAATCCGCGGTAAAAAGCCAGTTTTTACCCTTCCAAGTCATTATAAAGGCAATGGAACTGCCATTATGCCTGGATGCATCTTCTGAAAATTTGTCTTCTGAATTCAAGAATTCCTCGATTGTAAATTCATAATCATTCCGAGATCTTGAAATGGTCATCTTCTTTTCATGCCGCTCCCATTTATCAAGCAATCGTTTTAAATTGTACAAATTAGGCGATAGAATAGTGAACCGGGCGCGCCCTACCTCCAATTGATCCCCTGTCTGAATAATTTGCCGTTGCCAGATATCATTTCGATCAATCAATTCTTCAAATTTAATACCTTCAGCTACTCCAATTTTTTGTGATTTGATAAATGCTCTCTTGGAAGAAAGAAAATCTTGATTGATATTTTCTGTCTTAAAATATTCTGAAATAAGTTTGGCCGAATTGAACCAAACGTTATCTATCAAATCGGCAAACTGTGGATCTTCTTCAAACCATCTCAAAATACCTCCAATGTGGTCATTATCGATATGCGTCAAAATCAGCAAATCAATCTTTTGATTCTTTGTTCTGATGGATTCAACCACGTGATACAGCTCTCCTTTTATGACTTCATTTCTCCCCCTGTCCAATTCTAAGTAAGTTGCTTTCGTACCCCCATCGATAAGAATATTCACTGGTTGATTGTACTCATCGGTAAAGCTTATCCATATGCAATCTCCGTTATTAGCCTGGAGGAATTGGATTTTCATAGCAAACGAACGTTTGGGGTTTAGTTGATCTTGGGAATTCCTTCTTTGTAAGGTATCGATTTTATTGAAGACATTCAAATAATACCGTACAACTTGCGGAATGCGATGCATTTCAAATCGTGCATCTTGCTATGTAAATAGTTAATCAACAAATAGAGTGCGCGGGATGTCAAGGAATTAACCATAGGTTTTCAAACGACTTCATTCTTAGATGATCTAGGCCAATGTAAAATTGAAATAATACGCATCGCTGTGGAATTCAACAGAAGTTATAACCTTTCATCTTAAATACAAACCGTTCATTTAAAAGTGCAACATCTTAGTGCACATTATGGTAATTTCGATTGAATAGTGTACGAATTTTCATGCTTAGTAGACCATATTAAAAGTAGAAATAAT
>JBCCVV010000241.1:0-10270 GCA_039194925.1 Bacteroidota bacterium | reverse complement strand
GTGGGTTCTGAAAATAAATTCTCAGAGCCCGTTTTGGTCCAGTTTTCTGGAGACGTCTACAAAGTTGGTTTCATTACCAATAAAAATATGATTCATCTTAAAGAGACCCTTGGGATTAAGGAGAACGATGAACTCTATGCAGTTTATTTGCCCTTGTCATTTAGTATGTCTGGAGATTTCTTCTTGGTCCCTTCCAGCAAATTGCAGCCGATAGATAAGACAGCTAAAGAAGTAATGCAATTAGTTGTGTCTGGTGGGCTCTTGAATTGAAATCTTTAGTTTAGTTCTAGTGTAACTACTCGGGTAGTATTTGATGACAAACTAACAAGCCTGAAAGACTTAAATATTCTTAGCCCTAACTTATTCGTCAGGGCCAAGAGTTAGCAAAATTTGTACAAGGCAGTACATTTTAGAAATGCTTTGACGCAGAGAATTATTTGACTTGTTTCGCCACCAGCGTGGTAAAATGTGCATTTTGTTGTACACGCGATTCTCTTGGCTAGATGTTGACATATTTAAGTCTAATTCTAGCCCTTAATTTTTCACCATATATCTCGAACCTGGATTAAATAAAAGTGGATAGGACCTCTTCAACATTATCATTTTTTCTACATCATTGTGATAAATAATGCATGCAATTCAAAAAAAACTATATTCAACTGCAACGTTTTTCAAAGTCAAACTATCTGTACGGTACCTTTTAGCAAAATGTCATACTATTATGAAAAACTATCTGTTTCTTTTGTCTATATGTCTATTGGCTTTTTCTTGTGTAGATGAGTTTGATGACAGCACAACAGTCACGACTACCAATCATATAGAGGTTAACGTAATAACAGACATCTCAGGATATGTCCAAAACGAGGCAGGAGAGGGTATTCCTTCTGTTGAGGTGCAAATAAAAAATTACAGTACTGAAACGAATGAGAATGGAGCGTTTGTATTTCACGATATTGAAGTAAACAAAAACGGGACACATGTTAGTGTGGATAATCGCGATTACTTCTTTGGATCAAGAGTAATATTTCCAACTTCAACCAAATCAATCTATACGGAAATTACACTTATGAAAAAGGAAGGTGCAGAGCTTGTTCAAGCGGATGAAGACAATGAAATAGAGATTTACCAAGGAGCAATGCTCGATAAAATTGGCTCAATAAAGTTTGAAGCAAATTGTTTTATGGACGAAGAGGGAGAGGTTTATTCAGGGCAAGTAATGATCAGTACAAGATATATTGATCCAACACTTACCAACGCTAATGACATGATGCCAGGAGCATTAATCGCAAAAAAAGATAATGGTGAAAGAGGAACTTTGATAGGTTATTCTATGATCGCTGTTACACTACAAGATATGGAAGGGAATGAACTATTACTAAACCCGGAGAAACCCGCAACAGTTAAATTTCCGATACCTGACTTATTACAATTTGAAGCTCCAGATGAGATTACACTATGGCATTTTGAAGAATTTTCTGGGTATTGGATGGAAGAAGGCAAGGCAACGAAGACGAATGGATTCTATGAAGCAAGTCTAGCACATTTTAGTTTTTGGAATTGTTATGATTTTGTAGAAGATAGTTATATAAAAGGCAGGGTTATAAATCAAGACGGTATTGGTTTATCAAACTTACTTGTGAATCTGACACTGGCAAATGGGTCTTCCTCTGCTTCTGATCGTACTGATCTCTCAGGGTGCTTTCGAGGTTATGTCCCCAAGAATGAGGAATTGCTCTTGACTATTTCAAGTAATTGTGATCTGTTGTACGAAACCTCTATCGGTCCATTTACGGAAGAGGTAGAGACCCTGGAGGATATTGTAGTTGATGATATGGGGATCGAAACAAATACAATGACCATTACGGGTGATTTACTTTCTTGTACCGCTGAACCAATTCCACTTGGAAAAATACAGCTGCTCGAAAATGGTGTGTTTTCAGAGTTTTTCAATGCGCAAAGTGATGGAAGCATCAATATTACTTTAGAGCAAGGATGCTATACCGGCGAATTGGCCATGTTTGGCTATCACAGAGATGAGATCATGACAACGGATACATTCTATTTCGGAATTCAAGAGAATTTGGAGTTGGGCGATTGGTTTTGTTGCAATAATGCCTATCCTCCTGAGATGTCAATGTACTATGGGTTTTCCCAAAAGGTAAAACTGGAAACCATCATTTTTGATTTTGATTCTTTCACTTTTACGGCGTTTGATGAAGATTCAGATTTAAATCTAGAATTTGGTATTGATGATTTTGATGGTGAAGGACAATATATTCAAGATGATCCTGGTTTTTTTGCTAATGTGAACTTTGGAGATTGTTCGTCAGACAGTTTGATTATCGGTTCCATAGAAGTAACTATTAAAGAGACTGAAAGTCATGTCAGCGGAACGTTAATAAGTACTGACTGGACCGCGGTCAATGATACGCCAGAAGATTGTATGTCCCCTGCAGAGTTAGTTTTTTTAGGTGTTTCAATTGTATTAGAGAAGTAGGACCGATATGGACGCAGAAAGGCTCATACAGGGATTGAAATCAAAAGATGAAGCTTGTCAAAAGCTACTCGTATCGCAGTATGCTCCATTCTTATTTTCTGTTTGTCGTCGATATACACGAGATGATCATGAAGCACGTGATGTGCTTCAAGATTCATTCATACGTATTTTTGATAGTATCCAAACGCTAAAGGGAGGAAGCTCAAGCCTCAAGCCATGGATGAAGCGGATAACTATTAATATGGCTTTGAGCAAAAAGAAACTTATTTCTTACTCAAAGGTAGACTATCCAGATTCGCATTTCCCGCTTGTGGTTACTAACCCAACGGTGCATACCCAACTCAATGTAGAAGATATTCTGGATCTACTTAAGCAACTTTCTGAAGAACAGCAGCGGGTTTTCAATATGGCGATAATTGATGGTTATAGTCATAAAGAAATTGCTGAAGTCCTGGGGATTGCAGTAGGAACCAGCAGATCTTTCCTATCACGTGCAAGACAAACCATGCAAACATTAATCTTAAAACAAGAAGGTCATGAGGTTAACTCCATCTGAAGAATATATCAAATCAATGTTTGAAGATCATGATCAAGCGATTGAAACAGAAGCACTATGGAATGACATTAAAAAGAGGAAAAAACCAAGGCGACGGATCTTTTGGATATTTTTTGTTGGCTTAATGTATGCAATTGTTACTACTGTTGTCTTGTTTGACATATTTGGCAAAGACCAATTAAAAGTGGATCAATTTAGCGAAGTAGATACCTCGGTGGAAGAAACCGATCAAAATCTAGATCCTTATGCAGGAGCGCCTTCGTCAAATGTTGAAATAAACAGACCGCATAGATCAAAGACAAATACCCAAATTGCCAATGACGCTGAACTTGATGTTAATTATCCAAGGAAAAATGAAAAATCAATTCACCCGAATGATAATGATCTAAGCAAAGCAGGCAATCGTCCGTTTAATGGAGGTGTACAATCTGGAAATTTTGGAGTACAGAGAGGTGAAAATATACAATCAAGATCGGCACATTCTGATCACCAATCACATGTGATGGAAGAAGTAAGTTCACAGGGAATAGAACAGAAACTTTTACAGGTAGACTTACCTGTGATGCGATCAAAAACGTTTGGTTTTGAAACACTTGGATTACTCTCTTTGGATCCATTGGTTTTTAATCGATCATTTAAACCTCTAACTATAGAGTATTTGAATCCTGAAATAGATAATCAAGTACCAAATAGGGCTCTCATTTTCGAATATCGAACAGGAGTGGGTTTGGGAAACAAAAACCTTAAACACATCGATGGACAAAATGAAGCTTATAAGGTGGCTCGAGAAAATGCTGAGGAATTGGTGAGTGTATGGCAAAATGGCTTTTTGGTCGGCTGGAGAAAAAATCATCTACTTTGGAAAGTCGGTATAAACTATCGTTTGCGTCTTGAGAAGTTTCAGTATCGAGGAGCGAATAGTTTGTCGACGCTGATGCAAGATACTCTATCGATCCTCGTTAATGACAATAACGAGGTTTTGAGCGCCAAGCTGGGGAGCGTTGAAACCATCACAGAAACACATTATGATTTTGTCCGTGAGAATCAAATACACAGCATTGGTGTACCTTTTGAAATTGGATGGGCATTTAAGAAAAACCAATTTGAGTTTTCAACCCTTTTGGCAACAGAAAGCTCAATAGTAATAAAGCGAAAAGGAAGCTATCTCAACGATATAAATTCATTTGTTTCTTTTGATCAAGATTCACCTTCAACTGATTACTCAAGTAAAGTTTTATTTCAAGGTGGAGTGCGTACTAATCTGAGTTATCTCATTAGGAAACACCTATCAATAGGCATAGGACTGTATATGATGCGGTATATGAATTCATTAACCAGACGCGGATCACGATTGACCGAAAAGCCGATACACTATGGATTGGATCTCTCAGTACGTTATCATCTATTAAAGTAATCTATTATGAAAAAGTCAATTTTAATTTCAATAATGACATCAATGTGTTTTCTGCTTCAAGCTCAGGAGCTTCATTTGGAGTGGGCATCTGTGGCCGAAAATACATATCATTGGGATATTAATAATGAAAGCAAGATTCTGCGAGCAAGAATATTTGAGGATAGCATTGCAGTTGATGGACAGAATTTTACCTCAGTAGGGGGGCATGATATTTTGATTGAAAGGTTAGATTCTAACGGCAATACAATCGATGCGAGACAAATTGAAAGCATACATGATAAAGATATTTCTGACTTTATCTACAATGCAGATAATGATATGGTTCTCATGGCTGGTTTTGTTGATTCATTGAATATTGGACTGAATCAAACGGAGCACTGGATTTATACAGAAGATTCTATAAGTCGTTTTGTAGCATGTTATGATGAGTGGTTTGATTTAAAGTGGGTGAACGTTATAAAAGCTTCGTCGCATCAAATGTTACATGCAGAATGCCTTTTGGCGTTGAAGGATGGATCAGTTCTTGTGTCAGGAGAATACATTGATAGCCTGGGCCTGGAAGGTGAGAGTGATACGATATTTTATACAAACGAAGGTTTCTCTAGTTACGTGGTCAAATTTGATGTGTCAGGTAATACCGTGTGGTGGAATCCCAATTTTCATAGTGAATTTGTTACAATGAATCGTGGTTTGGATGTGAGCAATGGTAACGGTACTTTAAATTCTTCATCCCTCCAGATTTCAGAAATCGCTAGTTTTAGTCTAGAAGATGGATCTGTAATTTGGAATCATCTTTTTTCAATGAGAGCACATGCACATGCTGTAGATGCTGATGGAAATATTTATGTCACGGGTGGTTTTGATGATGATGGTCAAACAGACTTTGATCCAGGACCAGATACTATTAGTTTTGACCCTATTTCAATGGATGTATTTCTACTCAAACTCAATCAAGATGGAGAATTCCTTTGGGCAAAACATATTATAACTGGAGATAAAATAGATACTGGAACAGATATTTATATAGATGATGATGAAGTATTTGTAACTGGATGCATTCAACGAGATGGAGATTTTGATCCTACAGACAATGTGTTTGAACTCATTGCCCATGGAAATGAGGATGCATTTATTGCCAGTTATGACTTGGATGGAAATCTTAACTGGGCGGATATTCTAAAGGGTAACTCTCTGGATGTTGGTTTACATATTGAAAGTATCGAAGATACCTTACTCATGTCAGGAGTATTTTTGGGTAGTATTGATTTTGATCTTCAAGAAGGAGGCAGTGTTTTTGAAAGCAAAGATGGAGGCACTGAGGTGTCTAACTTTTTTGTGAAATATTTGAATTGTTCTGAAATTAATTGCCTTACTAATTTACAAGAAGAGAATATTGATAATAAGGTAAGTATTTACCCAAACCCAGCTGCTGATCGAATGCAAATTGAAACGGATCAACCAGTAACATCTTGTCATATCGTTGATCTTAAAGGTAATGTAATCATTGATATTGGAACTCTTAATGAGGATCTTTCAACATTAAATATCTCAATGTTACCATCAGGAATCTATGTTTTGAAACTGTATCAATACAACAAAATGGAATCGTATCGTTTCATTAAAATCTGATGGTGTTTTTATTATTCGATGCGCTTCTTTATTAAGACCTATCCGTCTCGTTCTTGATGTTGTTACTTCAATTTTGCTAAGTTTCTCTACAAAAGAAATAGTGTGTGCCAGATACAATTTAACTTTAGTAGTTGAGATTTAGCATTTTATGATTTCCAGGTACCACTAGCTATTTGTCTTATTAGCTTTATAAGGTTGACTCTATTCAATAATTATTTTGGGGTGTAACAATTGGTATTTCAGAATTAACCCTAAAATTTTATTAGAATTCATTGCACGCATTAATTCTTTCTATAAATAACAAGTACTTCTAATCCGCGGAATTGGGCTATTATTTCGATTTGCTAATAAATGTTGGTTGTAAAACTAAAATCCACACGCGTTTGAACACCTTACAATTCGGTTCTGACCATTGATCCTAATGATAATCGAACTATTGGAGACACGTATTGCTTATGGCAGTATTATGGGAATTGTGGTGGAGGTAAATGATTCTTTGTGTCTTTTTGTCATACGGGTTGTTACCGTTGTAACCCAGATTGTCATGTAAAAACGAACAAAAAGTCAGTTTGGGTCATTGGCATATAGATTGACATAGTAAAGTGTTATTAGAAATTAAATCGCAAAACAAGTTATCAAATCCCGCTTTGCGGGGCAAACACTAAATCATATGAGTAAAATAATTGGAATAGACTTAGGAACTACCAATTCATGTGTAGCAGTGATGGAAGGTAATGAGCCTGTAGTTATCCCAAATGAAGAGGGTAGAAGAACTACACCTTCAGTAGTTGCATTCATGGATAATGGTGAAAGAAAGATCGGAGATCCAGCTAAAAGACAAGCCATCACTAATCCTACTAAGACCATTGCTTCGATCAAGAGATTCATGGGAAACAGATACAGTGAAGTGGGAGAAGAAGCCGGCCGTACACCCTATAGCGTGATCAAAGGGGACAACGATACCGTTCGTGTAGAGATCGATGATAGAAAATATACTGCACAAGAGATTTCTGCTATGATCCTTCAGAAGATGAAGAAAACAGCCGAAGATTTTTTGGGTCAGGAAGTTACAGAGGCAGTGATCACCGTACCTGCATACTTCAACGATAGCCAGAGACAAGCAACAAAAGAAGCGGGGCAGATTGCCGGACTTAAAGTGAGCAGAATCATTAATGAGCCAACTGCTGCGGCTTTGGCTTACGGATTGGATAAAAAAGGAAAAGAGCAGACCATCGCAGTATACGATTTAGGGGGTGGTACATTTGATATCTCAATTTTGGAATTGGGTGACGGTGTATTTGAAGTAAAATCCACCAATGGAGATACGCACCTCGGAGGTGATGATTTTGATCAGGTGTTGATTGATTTCCTTGCCGAGACATTCAAAGATCAGGAAAACATTGACTTGAGAAAAGACCCGATGGCACTACAGAGATTGAAGGATGCAGCAGAAAAAGCCAAGATTGAGCTTTCTGCTTCTTCTGAGACAGAAGTGAACCTCCCATATGTGACTGCGGTAGATGGTGTGCCCAAGCACCTTGTAGTGAAGATCTCAAGAGCAAAGTTTGAGCAATTGGCTTCGGATTTAGTGCAGAGAACATTAAAGCCATGTCAGGAAGCGTTGAAAGATGCTGGATTGTCAAAATCAGAAATTGATGAAATAATTCTAGTAGGTGGTTCTACCAGAATACCAAAGATCCAGGAAGCAGTTGAAGAATTTTTTGGTAAAAAGCCAAATAAGAGTGTGAATCCTGATGAGGTGGTTGCTGTTGGAGCAGCGATCCAGGGTGGAGTACTGACGGGAGATGTACAAGATGTATTACTTTTGGACGTAACACCGCTTTCATTGGGTATCGAAGTCATGGGAGGCATGTATGATGTAGTTATTGAGGCGAACAGTACGATTCCGACCAAGAAGAATAAGACCTATTCTACTGCTGCGGACAATCAACCAAGTGTTGAGATTCATGTCCTGCAAGGAGAACGACCCATGGCAAGAGACAACAGAACATTGGGTAGATTTATCCTTGATGGAATTCCACCTGCACCTAGAGGTGTACCTCAGATTGAAGTTACGTTTGATATTGATGCCAATGGTATCTTGAATGTGTCTTCCAAAGATAAAGGAACGGGTAAAGAGCAAAATATCAGAATTGAAGCCTCTACAGGGCTTTCAGATGAAGAAATCGCAAGAATGAAGGCAGAAGCTGAGGCTAATGCAGATGCGGACAAAGCAGTAAAAGAAAAAGCGGAGAAATTGAATGCTGCTGATAATTTAGTCTTCCAGACAGAGAAACAGATCAAAGATTACGGTGAAAAGATTCCTGCGGAGAAGAAAGAGGCAATTGAAAAGGCAGCTGCTGATTTGAAAGAGGCGCATAAGACAGAAGATATGGAGGCTATTGAAAAGCACATGGAAGCGTTGAATGCGGCCTGGACTGCTGCAAGTCAAGATATCTATGCTGCCCAGCAGGAAGCGGGCGGTGCTACTGCGGGAGACGGAGGTGAAGGAGCCGGAAATGGTGCTGCTGCTAATGGTGGCGCTGATTCTGCAGAAGATGTAACGGATGTAGAGTTCGAAGAAGTAGAAGATAAGTAATGATACTAAGATGAATCTCGATTTTCATTGAGAGGAATTATTTTAAATAAGCGAAGAGGCTTTTATGGATAAAGATCTGTGAAGCCTCTTTTTTTATGAATGCTAAAGGTTATCTTATAATCTATATATAATATTTATGCTTTAATTCAATACAAAGTCTGGCTTGCGCATAAAAATGGAAATATCTTTGTGAAGGTATTCGTTGTGTTCATACCTTGTAGTTAATTAACTGGAAACTTTAGATGAGATCTTCTGTGATTTTTGTATTTGCTCACGTATTCGTGATTATGTGCTCATTTGGGCAAGAGGAGCTTGTTAACAATTACGAAGAAGAAGAGTATGAAGAAATCTCACGAGTCTATTTTGCCGAAGCCAACTTTTCCATTTATTCACCGCTAGATGCATTTTCCGAAAAAATAGAACGGAATACTCTTTACGGATTTTCACTTGGTTTTTTAATGCAACTTCAAAAAGAGAAGCCTTCGTTTATAGGGGTTGAAGTATTTCATCTCCATTTAGGGATGTACAGTTCTGATTATGAAGCTGTAATAGGTAGCGAACAACTGATTTTATCGGGTCGTGTGTCAAGTAATAATTTGGGAATAAATCTTAATTATCGCTATTATCTACCGTTTAAAGTTAGTCGAATAGAACCTTATCTGGAAGGGCAATTGGGAGTGAAGTGGATGTATTCTTATCTCACCGAGTCAGGATCCTTCAGTGATGGCGAAGAGTATAATAATTTTGATTTTCTCACAGGCACGTGGGTATTAAGCTATGGGGGGGCATTGGGGTTTCAGATCCATCTTACGGATGTTTACTACCTCAATCTCAAATCAAGCTATCATTTTGCCGTGTCGGGTGAATATGAAAGGCGAATTCAAGAAAATTTGGATGCTGTTGAATTTCCACAAGAGGCATTTGAGACGGTACAAAGCTCAACCAATTTCGTAAAATTTGATCTTGGACTGACGTTTCTATTTTAAACCACAGTTGTTAGTTCTACTAGGAATTACAGTAATCGTTAAAATAGATCCATTTATCTAATCTTGCGGCTTTCTTTCAATGATTTTTGTTTTCAAGTTGTTATAACTGCGTTGTACATTTATATTTGAATCTGAAAATAGAACAAATGACTATAGATCTTAAAAAACTTTTTGCCAGCGACGATATTACCAATTCGAAAATGCAATCTGCTTTGATCGGTGCGATTAAAAAAGAGGCTAGTGAAGAATTCGATTATCTGAAGTTTAAAGTATCTGTAAAAAAGATGCTTGAAATGGGCATGGACAGGGAAACTGCTCTTAAATCCGCATTTGCAACAGCTTCCGTAATGGGGGTTACCAAAACCAAACTGGTAAATTCTGCAAAAAAATATAGAGGTACATTAGATAAAGAGAGAGAGCAGTTTGCAATAGCACTCAAAAATAAGATTGCCAAGAATGTGGATGGCAAAAAGGTGGAAGCTGAACGATTAAAAAAGGAGATTGTCATTAATAAAGATAAAATAGCCAAGTTACTAAAAGAGTTAGAAATGTTTGAGACGAAGATATCACAGGTTGATGATGTCGTCGC
>JBCCVV010000240.1:0-10426 GCA_039194925.1 Bacteroidota bacterium | reverse complement strand
TGGAAAGTGCTATGTCTGATTATCAGTTAGTTAGATCTATTTGGTGTCAAACTCAAGAAGGGTTTGGTGTTACTCCTTTGAATCCTCAAGCAGCTGAGATGCTCAATCAAGGTCTTCCGGCGGGAATATCTCCGTTTGAGACAAAGGTCCAAAAAGATATCCTTGGTAAGGCATTTCCAATGTTTCATATCATTGAAGGTCAAATCGTTTCGGATTACGATCTTATTTATTTCAAAAATGGAATGTTGTTTATGGGAGCGAAACATGTGGATGGAACCCCATTTGACAAAGTTGAAAACCGACCACATCAATTGCAAATTCCACTCGAGAGAGTCTCTTAATAACGGATATAGAGTAGAGAAGGCCAAACTGATCGGGTATTGCATCAATCTGGCCTTCTTGTCACCACTTAATTATGAATAATACGTGGCACATATTTTAAAGGCTCGAATATTCATTGCTGAGTATGATCCCTCGTTATATGAAGTCCATTCATAAACAAGGTTTCCATTTGGATTCCCATCGGCAGACAATACAAAATTTCCATTTTTCACAGAAATATTTATTGCGAAGTGCGAGCCCATGCTGCCGGCACTGCCTGTAGATCCATCGGTGTCATAATAAACAGGCAAATCATCCTCTATTCCAAAACATCGACCTGTTTGACCCACGCTTAGACTATTCAAATAGTATACTTCATCACCAACGGAATGCCAGGTTGTAAAATCACCTAGATTTGCATAATGAAGACTTGGAATATCCCCTTCTTTGGTGTTCATCATCGCCCAGATTTTGTCGCCTCCATAGGCAAATTCTGCCATATAATTAGATCCTTCAGCGTAGATTAACGCAGAGCTTCCATCTGTTTGTATGTTGAGCAAGCTTCCGGAATCTGTAAGAATAAGACAACTGCTTCCAGTATATCCACATATCATTATTCCTCCAGGATCTTTGGTTGCAATTTCATTCCATGTGCTGTCTCCATTGCTCCAATAGACTCTTGCACCACCACCGTCGGGATCTGCTTCGTTGCTAAGTACCCACACTGTACCATCCTCGGAAATTCCAATATCTATTGCGAAATCGGATTTTGATTGATTCGTTAATTTTTGCTGACTGTCCACACTTTGAACCATTCCTTCATTATTGATGATCCATAAAGGGTAGGCATTGCCTTTTGTGTTTCCCATTGTAAATGTTTTATAAGGTTATTAAATCAATTAAAAATTGGTTTATCAATATTATCTTCTCTTCTAATTAACTATTCATTTGAATAGTTAATTAGAAGATGATTCATTCACTATTAAGAATAGAAATGTTAGTCTTTCAAAAACCAATACGGTCTTGCCATGGCATCATGCCTTTTTAAGGATCCCAAACCGAAATTGTCTTCAATAGTTCTCAGTAAACTGTAGTGATTGACCGGGGCCGTATTGATCGTACCAGCTTCGAGAAAATCACCGAGTAGAAGTGTATAAATTCCATACCCAAATGGATACGGATAGGCTTCATCAAAAGTGATTACGATAAGCGTTTCAGGAGGAAATTTGGAAATCGGATCATCTCCTAAAAAAGACTTTAGAAAATTGGCCATGTTGTCGAGATTGGCCGTGTCATGTCCAAGATCAACATTATTGGCCGCTGGTCGAAAAATCTCTTCGGTTACATTGTGTCCATCATTCAATAGATTGGGCACATAAAAACTAAAGTGCGGCAGCTGTCCCGGATTGAATTTATTGTTTAAATCCAATTCGAATTCCTTTGCATTGACGATTTTAGCCAATCGATCAGGATTAGAAACTATGCTCGGAAATGATAAAAAAGGAACGTGTTTGCGTGCAAAAGGGAAGAGGCCTGAATCCGATGGTACTTTGGCCAAATTTTCCGTTGGCGATTTGCTTAGGTCGTATTGTAATTTGTCTTTGTATTCAGCATCCGGTGGTAAATCTTCCGCATAGCACTTCCAGCTTAGATTGGCGGATTCAAGCAAATCCACTATAGTTGCCGGGCTATATCCTTCCTGATGATATCGATAACTTCCGCTGGTCGTTCCCTGTGCAGAATCCGGAGTAACATAATACCAATCCATATAATGTGCATCATCATCTACGATACCCATGGTATCACCCGCAATGGTCGCAATATAGTTGGGCTGAGACGGATGTGTGACCCCTTGCGCATTGGTCATGAATACTCCTTTTTTTCTGAGATTGTTCAAATATGGATTTGCCAATGCAGAGCTGCGCATCGTATTTTCCAGAAATACAACGACTACGCGTTCGAATACCTTTCCCATTTGGAATTTTGTTTTTTGAGGTTAATTAAAAGGATGTTTTAAATGTCTTGAATCCATTGGATCATACATTATAATCGACATTTCACATCGGGGTTTCAAATATAAAAGATTCTTTATTGGAATTCAAGTAATGATAAATTCATAATGACAATTTAAAATTAGATGATGAAGGATAACCTTCTTATCAAATAATTAAATCATTTCATAAGGAGTTGATACGCTTTGAGCATTATTGTCAAAAAAAGCAGCATCAAATGTTCGATACTGCTTTTTCATAAGGTAAACACTAATTAAGTTCTATCCCGCTGCGGCAGCCGCTTCAGGTAGAGGTGTTAGAGCATACACTATGCCTCCCATCAGAGTGATTGCCAACACCCAATAGGCGGCACCAATAAGTATCCACGTAATGCTTTTCTTCTCAAAAAGCCCTTTACTGATCAATACAGGAGCAATAAACAAAAGTGCAGGCATTACCCCATGATAAAGACCGTGAACAAATTGACTCATACCCTCTTCTGTATGAGTAGCATACCTGGACGTAGCCCACGATATAATCAAGGCCATTATAAGTCCGCCCACAAGAGCCATTGGGTCCATTTTATTGGCTTCTTCTTCTGAAAGACCTGCTCCTTCCATCCATGGCTTTCCAAGTACTTTTGGATTAAACCAAATGGCACCTAAGATCATAACCGACAAAGCACCAGCGATAATTGCTACATAATTCATGTTGATTGATTTTATAAGAAATTTTAGTTAGTTAATGTCCCACAAAATTAAAATTAATTATTGCAATAGATCTTAAATAAAGTATAAAAGTTTTTGTCGCATAAATTTTGCCAAATAAATAATTGTGTTGAAAACGAAGTTTATCTGACCTCAAAGTTTTAGTTTCATAGAAGAAGATGCAAATTTTACATTTATTTTATGGACTAACTTTTATCAATTTCCCACTGTAGGTGGTACGGCTATTTATGCCCAGTCCACCAAACACATAAGTGCCATCCGGTAGGTTTTCTACATTTAACTTTAGATCTTCAATACCTTTGGAAACTTTAGTCACATTTCGAGCTACAACTTGTCCATCAATCGTACTTAAAGTATAATTTAGGATATCGTTTGCCTTGGATTTTATGCGAACTGTAATTCTGCCGGAAGTTGGATTCGGAAATAGTCGAATTTGGGAAACGATTATACTTTGCGTTTCATCATTTACACCCGAAATTACTTTTTCCATTTCTGTAGTAAAAGAGATGGTTTCACTCCAAAGAATATCTTCTCCGCATACTATCCCAATGCGCAATTCATAATTTGTGTTTTCTTCCAAGTCTTCAAGAAATACTTCAGGCTCTTCCACATCAAAATCATCTATTACCTCACCAAGAATGCTTAATTCCACAATATAGAACTCAGTATATTCAATTTCTTCCCACAAAATAAAAGCTTCCGACTCTGTTACTTCTTCAATTTCCAAGCCGACAATTTGAGGGCAAGCCATAGTCTCGAAGATCCCTATTTCACTTGTATAGAATTCGTCATCGCATTCAATTAGAAATCGGAATTCATATTCTGTACCCGGAAACAAGTCTTCTAATTCTATCTCTTCATCAATTTCAAATTCAATCCAGTCTCCATTCAGTTCCCTATATTCAAATCCTACGATATACTCTTCAATTTCTTCAAAATCCTCCAAAAAGAGGAAGGCAGCAGTCATCTCAGTTTCGATTTCTAAGAACTCATTGATCTCAATATCCGCCAATTCATCACATTGCAATTCACCGCCTCCATCATCATCATTGGGTTCGCCCAATTCGGACATCAGGTTGAATTTAATCTCTGCTAACCCATAACAATTTTCATCACCATGATTGCTAAGAGCTGTTATCAAAATGAATTGTGCACTTAGATTGGAAAGGTCAGGGCCTGGAAAACCTCCATATATAGCATCTCCTTGTGCTTTTGGAAATGTCATTTCTCCCCAATGTTGCCATTCTTCACCATCGACAGAGTAATCGACCATCACATCTTGAAACCCTTGATTCAATCGACCTGGATCGTTGGTATTCCAAACCCAACTTTTTGATAAATTACGAACGGCCCCCAAGTCATACTGAATCCAATGACTTGCTCCGTAAGATGAAATGGGATTGGCAGATGTAGCACAGGATCTCCAGGTGTCCAACCAAATTGATGCATCGGGTTCGGTGCATTGACTTTGTAAATTGGTTAGAAATAATGCATTAATGATAAGTATATTAAATATATGTTTCATGTTCTATCTTTTATTAAAGGTTCATGAATCCGATAGGGGACTCGCTGGAAAATGTATTGTAAAAGTTGCCGATGTTGGGAAATAGGGTGAGTAAGTCACTTTTGGAAACTCCGTACCAGAGTGCCATTTCGGCAAAATATTCATCGGTGGAAATACCTGGAATTAAAACTCCTCCTCCCAGCTCGATATCCGTGTTAAGTTTTAGGCTTGGGTAGGTACCATAAATTTCTTTTCCTTTGACCTTACTTCCCATGACAAGAACATTACCTCCCCAGGCATGATCCGTACCATTGCCATTGGACGTGAGTGTCCGGGCAAAATCTGAAATGGTGAATGTAGTTACACAATCTTCAACAGCTAATTCAGCAAGTGCAGATTGAAATTCACTCATCGCCTTACTCAATACACCCAGCATTTGACTCTGAATGTTAAGAAGTTCATCATGATGATCCCATCCATCAAATCGAACAAAGAATGTCTGCCTTTTTGCACCCAATTCATTCCGCACCTTAATGGTTCGGGCTATCATTTTTAATCGTTGGGATAAGTCGCTTTCCGAAAACACGGTTGAAATGGTCGAATTGCCTACTGCTGCACTGAATAATTCATGTGTATTCTGACTTGCTTCAATAACACTGGCGTATGATTGTTTGAATATGTCCTGATACTGTTTTTCCATCAGACTAGAGACTGCGGTGGTTCGGATTTGATCAAAAGCAGATTCTCCACCATAGCCTTGAATGCCAATGCTGCCTGTACCCGTTGGTAGTATGGTGTATTCGGAAGCCTCTTGTCCCAGCTGAAAAACATTTTTCCCCGAAAGTGATATATTCATTGAAATATCCTGATTCGAATTCGCATATTGTACCATATCCGCGAGCCGACCTCCCCATCCTGTGGGAGAATTGATCTGTGGAACTGAAGTTTGCCACTGCTGGTCCTGATCTGCATGAGAAAACAAACCAAATGGTAAGTTCGCCCCATTTTCATAAGCAGATTTTGTGGTGGGTTGGACCAAGGTGCCTACATTATTGATGATAGCAACCTTACCTTCATCAAACAAATTTTTTAGTTCTGGCATGGATGGATGTAGCCCAAGTTCGTTTTGATTATACGTTACGGGCGAGAGCGGCAGCAAGGTATTCTTTGCCAATGCCTGATTGGATCGTGTCTCAGCATAATCGTTATATTCACCGTTGCTGATGGGAACGACCATGTTGTACGAATCATTACCGCCACCAAGCATGATACAAACGAGTGCTCTGTAATCATCATTTACACTACTGGCAAAGTATCGACTATTGTCCAGTGATGCTGCACTCATAGACTGTAGATTAAATAGGGTTGAAAAGAAAGTCGTCGACCCTACTGCGGCGCAGGAAGCGGCACCCAAAAACGATCTTCTGCTATATTTTTTTGATGTCATAATTTTTCATTTTAAGTATGTTGCACGTTCGCTCTTTGTTAAAAGATTTTTAGAAACCATTATTTAAGAATGGAATAATCCGGGGAGATCATAATTAGATACATAGCCATCTTAATGCGATCTTCAGGATCATCCAGTTGATCGATAGCCGTTTTGATTATTGTTTTTGTATCCAAAGAAAGCAATCCATTGGCCAACAGAATATCCAGTCGCTGAAGCAGGAGATCGGAATCCATGGCAACTGCCTGCTCTGCCGAAAAATCCAATTGACTCATAAAATTTAAGTCATCTTCTTCTCCATCGCCTTCAATACACTCTCCCAGATAATTTCGCTCTACGGCCATGAGATTTACATCATTGACCAAACCAATTGAATTGGTAGAATTTAGGATCTGAAATTCCGGTCCAACCAGGTATTGTTGATTAATAGGGCCTTGCGGGCTGTATTCTGGCAGGAAAAAATTAAATACGCTGGGAGCATTCAATGGAGACTGCCCCAAGGTGTTTCCAATACATTTTGTATCTGTTCCAAAATGTCCCAACTCATTGACTGACATAGGAAAGGCCTTGAGATAATTCATTCGACGTAGGAAAGGTTCTCTCAGTTTTCCAAATGTATACGTTGCTGTAGGATTGCAATTTCTGGCTTCCGGGTCCAATAAAATAGCACGGATTACGTCTTTAAAGTTCCCTTCCTTAGAGGGGTTAAAAACACTTGCTACTCGTTGGATATAAGGACCGCTGGGATTGGAAGTGGTTAAAAATCGAATTAATGATTTGACAATAAAAGGTGCGGTATTCGCATGGCTGGAAAGGTGATCGAGGGTTTGACTGATGTCCAAATCGCCAGTTTGGTTTGCTGAAAGGACCAGACCATTTAGCAAATGCTTCTCACTTGTATCGTGGTAATCATCATACATCTTCATAGGTAGCGTGCTGATACTTTCAAAACCGTCATCAGCGGATGGGCCAAAAACTCCGTCTTCACTGCCATTACCCAATCCGGTAAAAACTTGGGCAAATTCCTTTATCTGGGCATTGGAATAGGTAGGAATAAATTGCCCATTGTTGTCATATTTTCTGTTGCCATACTGATCTAGCTCCCACAGTCCAATACTGAACAACTGCATGACTTCTCTTGCGTAATTCTCGTCGGGATGAATGTTATTGGCAGGATCTTCTTTTGGATTGTTGTAATGGGAGAGAAAAAGACCCATTGCGGGATGATAGGTCACATCTTGGATGAGTTGACGATAATTTTCGAATGCATTTTGCGAAAGCATGTCATAAAAAGTTGAACTAAGTTGTCCATGATCTTCAAACAGATCAGAATTGGTGTTGATGACCATTATTTGACTCCAGATGAATGCCAGTCGATGACGAAGCAAATCTGGTGCGGTAAGATTATTATTCATCCATGCTTTTTCCATGTAGGGAAAGAAGAAGAGAATTTCTTCTCCTTCGTTCTCGTCTTCTTCAAGAGCAGAGAGCTGTTTCATAACAGGTGTGAGCGGAATTAGGGGAAGTTCGAACTGCTCGTCGAGCCAGGATTCGTAGCCCATCGCCGCAGTCATCTGAATAGTGGCCATATCGGCTCCAAATGTACAGTGTGCCAGAAAACGTGATGCGTCTTTGAGTTGATCTTCATTTGAAATATCAAACCCATCTACCGTGCGTTCGCCAGAGATGTTTTCAGTGGAACTGCTGGTGGTTACCGTGACTTCATTACTGTGTCCAGCACCTATAAAGTCGTAATGCCGGAATTGACCTAATAAAGAAACCTGACTAGTGCATAGGAAAATTATAATCGAAGTAATACGCATATGCTTTGATTCTTTTTGATGAATAAATGTGTTGTACTCATCTATAAAGAATAAGCCAGGAGTTACCCTACGATAATATTCAGAATTATGTATCGGTTAGAGTGTTCAGAAATTTTAGCTTCTAAACTTTTGTGCTTAAAGAACTCAGAATATGTTGTGAAGTATGTGTTGAAAAGCGAATTGTAGACATTATATTTAACCACGGTGGTCACTATGGTTTCGCTAAGAATTTCACAAAGAGAGTTGCAAAATATGAATCTCGTCAAAATCGCATTTAGCTAAAAAAAAACTTAGTGCTTCCCGGTGTCTTCTCCGCGAAACTCGGGGTAAAATCTCTCCAATCTTTAATCTTCTCAATCCAAAATCTCCAAATAATTCCCCCAGACCCAACCAAGTTTATCTGCATATTTCACCTTACACCACTTGCCCACCACACCATCAAGTACCAGGACTTTTTCATCAAAATACAATATCTCAACGGCACTGCTATCGGGAATTTTAATCACCACATCGGATGATAAGCTGGGTTCAGATCTTAGATTGAGCGAATTGGCAGTGGTTTTGACCAAGGCGGTACGATAAGGACTTTTGTTTTTTATTTCTTGGAGTTCGTTGGCTAAAGAATCTAACGTGAATTGCTTCGCGTTGATGATTGATTTTAACTCTTCCCGACTAGGATGTGGCGAAGTTTCTCCGATTACCCAATAATAGATATCGGAAAAGACTTCCGTAGGGCTTTTACCGCGCAGGCTGGAACCTGCTATCCAGAGCACCATCAAAAAAAGTAATAATGGTAAAATCCATTTATTGCCTTTATCTTCCTTCTGTCTTCGTTTTATTTGTTTCCTGTATCCCATGCACTCACAAACCGCGGTATCAACGCTTCAAACAATGTGGGGTAAAGATACTATACTTTGGCCAATTCTCCCTTTAAATAATCGATTACGTCAACCTCTATGCTATCTACTCCATGCAATTCTGACATGTACCAACTTATCCAGTCTCCAAGATTGACAAAGTAGAGCATTTTTTCGGGTAATGACTTTCCTTTTGAATAGGCTTCGATCACTGTATTTGTCAACCCTGAAATGATTTTTTTATTGATATCAATTCTCAACGCATTTCTTTTGAAATCATCTTTATTTCTAAGGTAAAGAACGGCAACATCATCTCGTTTATCTTTCCATCCCACCAATTCGTTGTGATTCATTTCAGGAATTACATGATGCCAACAGAGTAGTTTCGAATTTTCATTGATTTGCTGTCGCAGCCTCACCGCTACACTTTCCATTCGATCTGTCGTATAGATGATGGGCGTTTTGCCATACAATTGATTGGCGATGATTTTTGCCTGTGCCTTTATATCATCCTGATCGTATTTAATCACGTCAATTGCAGTTTTAATCTGCCCCGAGATGGTAGAACTTATAAAGTTTAATTTTTCCAGGACAAAGATTTGCTGGATCAATGAATATCCGAGGCAAGCTCTTGGAGATGGCCAATCATCAGGTACTTTTATGTAGTCATAATCGGCTTCTTGTGCTCTGGCAATGACTTTTCCCCCTGAGGCAATACAAACAATTTTAGCTCCTGTTTTTTCTATTTGATCAAATGCGCTCAGTGTTTCTTCTGTATTTCCAGAATAAGAGGAGATAATCGCTAATGTATTTTCATCAATGTAGGCCGGAATAGAGTACCCTTTTCCGACAAGATATGGAACCTTGCATTCATCTTTTACCATTTCAGAAACAAAATCTCCTCCAATGCCTGACCCTCCAAGACCTGCTACATATATCTTATTGATCGGTTTGTCGTGTTGACGTATCGTTGCTCCATGACCAATCTCCAATGCTTCTTTTAGCTGCGCCGGAAATCTATCAATTAAAGTGTCCATCATATCTTTTCGTATTTTCGTGTCACAAGTTTAATTATGAGATCGTGCTGCTCTAATTCACTGGCAATTTTACAATCTCTCGCGCAAAAGTATGTATTCTTTATTTAATATGTTAAACTTATTGTTAAATCTACACTAAGAAAATGGCAAAGCATAATGAAATAGGGAAGAAGGGTGAAGAAATCGCTTTGGAATTCATAAGAAAAAAGGGGTATATCATATTGGAAAAAAACTGGCGACATCGGAAAGCAGAAATCGATATCATCGCCAAATTAAAGGATGTCCTAATCTTCATAGAAGTGAAAACAAGATCATCCGATTATTACGGAAGACCAGAAACTTTTGTGGATGCCAAAAAACAACAATTGATCAGTGACACCGCTTCTGTGTACATGGAAAAAATTGGACACGATTGGGAAGTGCGATTCGATATTATCTCAGTACTTTTTCATAATGAAGCCTATCAATCAGTTGAGCACTTTCAAGATGCTTTTTTTCCGGGTTGGGAGCACGAATGAGTAATTGATAATTGACAATGGAAAATGGAAAATGGAAAATGGAAAAATTTAAAGTGTATAATTAGAATTTTCTTGGTGCTCCTCGGTGTCTTCTTCATTCTCCTCCCTGTAACTCACACAACTTAACTATCACATTTTGTTATTTTTACCTATTAAATAAAATTTATTCGTTTTTTGTTTCCGTGTTTTTAGGTCCCGTC
>JBCCVV010000239.1:0-10448 GCA_039194925.1 Bacteroidota bacterium | reverse complement strand
CGCATCTAAAAAAGAAAATAAATGCATAGTATTGAGACTATAACAGTCAATGTTAATTCAATAATTAGTTGCATTTTATAATCATAAAAAATAAAAGCAATACATTTACACTCGCTTCTACAAAAAGATGCTAATCAACCGAAGAGAAGGACACAATAATGGATCAGGAAACGCAATCGGGGATTTCGGATAAGAATAAAAAACGATTAAAAATCGCGAAGATTGTTCTTTGGACATTGGCGATTGGTTTGGTTCTTTCTCTGTTTATTATTTTTTATAGCATTAGTAAGGGGGATCTTCCGACTTTTGAGCAATTAGAGAATCCTCAATATGATCTGGCATCCGTTATCTACGATGCCAATAATGAACCTATAGGCAATTATTACGTCGAAAACAGAGAGCCCATCAAATTTAAAGAATTGTCTCGAAATGTTTTGAATGCATTAATTTCTACGGAAGATGAACGATTTTTTGGTCATTCAGGAGTTGACGTGTGGGCATTGTTTCGGGTAGGTTTTAAGACTGTATTGCTACAGCAAGAAAGTCAAGGAGGAGGATCTACGATTTCTCAGCAGCTGGCAAAATTGCTTTTCGAACGACCGAATATGAGAGGTCTCGGAAAGGTGGCACGCACGCGAAAGCTCGTTGTGACGAAATTGAAAGAATGGATTACAGCGGTAAAATTAGAGCAGCGATACACAAAAGAAGAGATCATCGCAATGTATCTCAATAAGTTTGAATTTATCAATGGGGCACATGGAATTGAGGCAGCGGCCCAAACCTATTTTACAAAAAATCAGAAAGACCTTAGTGTGGAGGAAGCTGCAGTCTTGGTGGGAATGCTAAAGAATCCTAGCTTGTACAATCCAAAACGATTTCCAAAAAAATCTAAGGAAAGAAGGAATACGGTGCTTAATCAAATGTATAAGTCGGAACATATCACCAAAGAAGTGAGAGACAGCCTGTCTGAGATTGAGATTTCTATGGATAATTTTTCCAGAAAGACTCAAAGTGAAGGTCCGGCGCCTTATTTCAGAAGTGAGATGACCAAGTGGTTGAGAGACCTGTTCAAAAAAGAGGGTATTAAAAAGCCGGATGGTACGGATTATAACATCTATACGGATGGGTTGAAAATTTACAGCACCATTGATTTGAACTATCAGAGAAATGCCGAAGAAGCACTTCGTGAACATATGCAATGGAACCAGGAGCGATTATGGAGGGTATGGAAAGGCAGAAACCCATGGACATATGGTGCAGATGCAAATCAACGGAAGATCAGAGCAAAAGTATTTGAAAAAAGAGTAAGAGCTTCGGAACGATATCAAGCACTGAGGACCAAATATTTAGCCGAAGCCATCAGTGAGATTCGGAAAAACAATACAAGTATACCACTGAATGATAGTGCCATCGAAGCATTGGGCCGAATTGAAGAAAAAAAGAGCTCCTGGAACAAAGAGATTACCGATGGTGAAATCAAAAGTCAATATGAAGAAGACTACAAGCGACTCATATACTCAGAAGATTGGAACGTTCTTAGGGATCAGTGGAAAAAATTGGTAGACCACTTCAATCGAGATTTTTATAAACCCGTTGCAATGAAAGTCTTTGATTATGATAAAGGAGCGATTGATACCATCTTGACGCCGATCGATAGTGTGCGTTTTCATAATATGCATTTACAAGGGAGCATGATGAGTGTGGACCCGTCTACAGGATACATCAAAGCCTGGGTTGGAGGAATCGATCACAATTACTTTAAATACGATCATGTGAATAGTAGAAGAGCCGTTGGATCTACCATCAAGCCTTTTGTGTATACTACAGCCATTGCCCTACAGGGTATTTTACCATGTCAAACCTTTGATGATATCCAATATACAATTGCTCCCGGTGATGCCAATTTTAATCTTTTGGAAGAATGGTCCCCGGCTAATGCGAATGGAGAATTTACCGGGAATAAGTACAATTTATTTCATGGGTTACTATATTCAAAGAATTCGATTACCGTTCGCCTGGTCAAAGAAATGGGAAATGTTCGGGTGATCAAAGACTTGCTCAATAACGTAGGTATCAACACCGAATTGGAACTAGATAATGGCCAGGTTGCGGTGCCAGAATTGCCAAGTATAAGTCTTGGAGCGGTAGATCTCACATTGTATGATATGGTTGGAGCATATACTACGTTTGCAAATAATGGTTCCTACACACAGCCGATTTTTGTGACACGAATAGAAGATAAGAATGGCAGAACCATTTACACAGGAATTCCAAAACGAAATACAGCGATCAATCCATTGTATAATTCGATTATGGTGGATATGCTCAAAAACAATGTCGGCGGCAAGTTTGGTATGGGTCTTAAATCAGAAGTTGGAGGAAAAACTGGTACGACAAACGATTATGCCGATGGATGGTTCATGGGCATTACACCCGAATTGGTCACTGGAGTTTGGACAGGTGGTGATGACAAATGGATTCGTTTCTTAACCTTGGATGAAGGGCAAGGTTTTATTATGGCAAGACCAATTTTTGAAAAATACATGCGTAAGATTGAAAACGATTCCCTGGTTATTTATAATTCCGAAGCGGATTTTCCCAAACCTCCTCGTGGGTTTTACGATTTGGTGAATTGCGATAAATATAAAACTATAACTCCAGAAGACGAACAAACCGAAATTCAACAGACCAAAGTGAATCGCGATGAATTCGAAGAAGAATTTGAAGAGGAGGAATTTGATGAAGAAGAATATTAAAATTTAAACGGCGCTTTAGTCTTAGCGCGTCTATACTTTTTGGTAGTTATAAACTTCAATTTTCGAAAATGAGTTCGCATAATATTGAAACATACTCTAAAAGCAGAATATCTTTGCATCTCTACTAAATAGAATGAATTCATGAGAATTACGGTCGCTCAACTCAATTATCACATTGGAAACTTCGAAGGAAATACGGCTAAGATGCTAGATGCCATTGAAGAGGCCAAACGTCAGGGCTCTGATCTGATATGTTTTAGTGAATTGGCAACTTGTGGATATCCTCCAAGAGACTTTTTGGAGTTTGATGATTTTATTCGATTGAGTGAAGAAAGTATTACCAGATTGGCGCAAGCGGCAAATGGAATAGCCGTAGTAGTTGGATCAGTATCAAGAAACCCTGTAGCGGAGGGAAAAGATTTGTACAATTCTGTCTATTTTTTAGAAGAGCAAGCAATTAAATTTGTACAGCATAAAACGTTGCTTCCGACCTATGATATTTTTGATGAATATCGATATTTCGAACCGGCTCACGAATGGGGAGTAGTAGAATTTAAAGGTAAAAAGCTGGCACTTACCGTTTGTGAAGACATCTGGAATATTGGAAATGAAAATCCACTTTATAAAATCTGTCCGCTGGATAATATGATCGATTTGGGGCCGGATTTGATTTTAAATGTATCGGCGTCACCATTCAATTATAGTCAGGCCAATACGCGCATTGGCATTGTAAAAGCCAATTGTGAACGATACAAGATTCCGATGATTTATGTAAATCATGTAGGATCTCAAACTGAGATTGTATTTGATGGAGGATCACTTATTGCTTCTGGAGAAGGGACCATCCTTGAGGAGCTTCCTTATTTCGAAGAATGCATAAAGACTTTTGAGCTGTCTGATATTCTGAATTCGAAATCAGAAAATTTGCAGAAAAAAGAGAAAATAGCCCTGATTCACGATGCCATTGTGTTGGGTATTAAAGACTATTTCGGAAAATTAGGGTTCAAAAAAGCGATTCTGGGTTTGTCCGGGGGCATAGATTCTGCTGTGACGATGGTATTGGCTGCCCGGGCCTTGGGTGCAGAAAATGTTCGCGCTCTTTTGATGCCTTCTCAATTTTCTTCAGACCATAGTGTAAATGATGCGGTTACATTGGCTGAAAATCTTGGTAGTCCGTACGATATCATTCCCATAAAGGGGATTTACGATGCTTTTATGGAACAACTCGGCCCAAAATTCGAAGGTGCCTCCTTTAATGTAACAGAAGAAAATATTCAGGCAAGGACAAGAGGTATATTGAATATGGCCATTTCGAACAAGTTTGGAAATATTCTGCTGAATACCTCCAACAAAAGCGAGATGGCGGTGGGGTATGGGACCTTATATGGTGACCTTTGCGGTGGTCTTTCGGTAATTGGTGATGTGTACAAAACCGAGGTGTATGAATTGGCCGAATACATCAATAAGGAGGGAGAAGTAATTCCGGTGAATACTATAACTAAACCGCCATCCGCAGAATTGCGACCCAATCAAAAAGACAGCGATAGCTTGCCTGATTATGATATTCTGGACGAGGTGCTTTATCAATACATAGAATGCACTCAGGATCCCCAAGATATCATCGCTATGGGGTATGATGAAGCATTGGTTAAACGCATTCTTCGACTTGTGAATATCAATGAATTCAAAAGATATCAGACTGCGCCTGTGCTTCGAGTCTCCTCAAAAGCATTTGGAATGGGTCGACGAATGCCAATTGTGGGTAAATATCTTAGTTAGGAAAAATAGTGCCCTTGTTTAGAACCAATAAATTATCGTTTTGACGGATGCCTTGATAGATGAGTTGAGCTTTCCAACCCAGGTGATCGGATAACGCACTGCATCCATAGAAATCATAGCCTTCCTCTTCAATGCGTATTGATGTAGAGGAAAATTCAGGATTATGAATCATGATGTAATCCAACTTTTGTTTTTGTTCATTGGGGGAGGTATATGAATTTAATGTTGGATTTATAGTGTAGGAATTTTCATCCAACACCTCTTTGTTGTCACAGAAGGACATTTCAGTAGTGATGTATCGGTAGACTTCTGGTGGAATAGAAGTTGCGACGGTAGAATGGATCACATTAAGATCCCCAAAAAGGAGCGTAGGGTAGCGTTGGTAAGATTCGATGGATTGAAGTATTTCTTCCATTTGGAGAATTTGATTTTTACGGCAAGCGACTGCTTGATGACCTCCACCTGCATAGAGGTGCGTATTTATAATATTTACAGGTTCACCATTCCACAAAATGGTGGTAAAAAGAAAGCCTTTGCCTCCGATCCGCTCAATGATAGACGCTTTTTCTAAATTCTTGAACCGATAAAAATTTTCTTGCAATATTGGGAATTTAGAAAGGGTCATGAGCCCACCATAACAGTCTTTTTGAATCCATTTTCCAACAATATTTTGGTTGCATTCATAATCTGAGGCGTGAAAATAGTCGGGTAGAAGTTTATTGCTAAGCTCTTTTCTGATATTTTTATGGAATACCTCTTGCAAGCATATAATGTTAAAATTTCTGGAGGACAAGCTATCCGCTAATTTTTGAAATCGGGTGGTTTGATCATGTCCGGGCAATCGAATGGGTAATCCCCAGACATTGTAGGATAGGGCAGAAATAGAATTGTTGGTGTCGTACATACTAAGACAAATCGATTGAGCCATTTTAAATTTTGGGTGGATCTTTTTTACTTTTTCCGGGCCAGTGCTGGATACAAACAATGTCGTGTAGACCAGGATGAATTTTAGAATGGTGTCAGTTGCTTTTTTCATTTGTCTTTCTCGTTCTTTGCCGACAAAGCTGACAATGATCTGTTAATAGATTGTTTTCTAGTTTTTAATAAATTTAAATAATGTGTAATATGATATTTTGTTAACCGATATTTAACCAATACTTTAATTCATCTTAACCAAATTATACACATGTCATTTACTACTTTTGGCATTCAGTTCGTTAATTATTCAGTTTTTTAAATCAGAAGCCTGCAATAGTTGAAATGAAATTTTAATACCAACGGAATGAATCGAAAAATCAAGGTTGCCTTCTTTGCGGATATATTAGTGAAAAACTTTGACGGTGCTTCCCGGACTATGTTTCAAATCATCGAGCGGATTCCAAAAGATGATTTTGAGTTTGTATTTTTTTGCGGTTTGCCACCCGAGCAGGAAATAGGGCACGAGGTATTCAAGGTGCCTACCATTCCAATCCCCTTTAATAGTACCTATCGTTTGGCGATTCCCATGTTCAGCTGGTTTTCGATGCGTAAGAAACTAAAGGCGTTTAATCCGGATGTGATTCATATTGCGTCACCATCTCCGCTTGGTGATTTTGCTTTTCAATACAATTGGGGGCGAAAAAAGGTGCCTGTAATTACAATTTATCATACTCATTTTCTCTCTTATATCGATTATTACCTGCGAACATTGCCATTTCTGGTGAAGCCGGCTAAAAGTACTGTAGCGTTTGGTCAGCGCATGTTTTACAATCAGTCCAAATTGATATACGTACCCACACAACAGATGGTCAATGAACTGAAAGATTTCGGATTTGACACGGGAAAGATGAAAATTTGGCAACGCGGAATAAATCACGATTTGTTCAACCCTGCTAAAAAAGATCCATCGTTTATTCGTGAAATTACCAGAAACGAAAAACCAAACATCATCTTCGCATCTCGGCTGGTATGGGAAAAAAATCTTGGCACTCTGATTAAGATTTATCGATTAAGCAAGGAAAAAGGAGATAAGTACAATTTTATTATTGCCGGAGATGGTGTTGCCCGAGAGGTATTACAAGAGAAAATGCCCGATGCTTTTATGTTGGGTAAGATTAGTCATGATAAACTTGCGGTACTGTATGCATCATCGGATATATTTCTTTTTCCCTCAGTATCGGAGACGTATGGGAATGTTGTTGTTGAAGCCATGGCAAGTGGTTGTCCATGTGTAATTGCCAAAGGTGGGGGATCGCAAAGTTTGGTGCAACATGGAGAAACGGGCTTTTTATGTGAACCTAATAATCCTATAGATTACTATCAAAGAATTGAAGAGATCATGAAATCGGATGCACTGAGGCAAAAATTTATATCTCAGGGTTTGGATTACACTGGAAGTTTGGACTGGGACCTTCTGGCCAAGGTATATTTTGACGATGTAAAAATGCTGGCAAACGCTAATCGGCACAAAACGGTAAATTTCAATTGATGAACTTTTATATAAAATATAAGAGAGTCATCAAGGTATTGCTACTGCTTTTTGTCCTTGTATTTGTTGGACAATTCATTTGGAATACCAATTTTGAGGAGATCATGGCTTACCTGAGAAAAATGCCCCTGTGTTTTTTGGGGATAGTAGGTCTTTCCTTTATGGCTTATCTAAGCGCTACATATGCGTGGAAGCTATGCCTGGGTAAAGATGGGAGCAAGACTGGAATAGGCCAATTGTTTATGATCCGACACGTGGGTGAGATGCTAAGCGTTTTTAATCCTGCCAGCGTTGTTGCGGGAGAAACCCTAAAAGCGCATTACCTTAAAAAACAAGGGGTATCAAACCAGGATAGTATAAGTTCCATTTTGATGTCTCGCATTTTGATAATTCTTTCGGCAATATTATTATTGCTGGTATCGTCGTTGTATTTGATTTTCAAAACGTTCGGAGCGGACCGAAATTTGATTGCTGTAATTTTGGTGGGAGCTGCGGTTGGAGGATTTGGTTATTTACTGGCTCGTTTCTTATTGCATTCCAAGCTCTATCTCTCTCGATTTTTTTACAAATTACAGAAGAAGTTTGGAGACAAATATATTTCGAATAAGCTGTGTGCGTCGATTGAAGATGTAAACCGAACATCCTATACGTTTTACATTCACAACAAACAAAAATTCTATATCGCCTTTTTCCTATCCATTGTGCATTGGATCTTTGGAGCCGCCGAGTTTTTTTTGATCTTGATTACGTTGGGCTTTGATACTTCTTTTTTGAATGCGATAGCGATTGAGATGGGTGTTATCTTATTCAAAACATTAGGAGCAGTAGTACCCGGACAGGTCGGAGTAGAAGAATATGCCAATAAAGTTATGCTGGGAATAATAGGAATTGTGAGTAATGAAGTATGGCTCGTTGTATCCATTATGCGTCGTGCTCGACAACTATTTTGGGTAGGGGTAGCCGGTATCTTTTATTGGTCTATTGCACGAATGAAAATGGAAACCGTCGTAAAGTAATGTTATGGAGATATTATTCGTTACACATAAATATCCACCGATAATTGGAGGCATGGAAAAGCAAAGTTTCGAGCTTATATCCAGAATGTCCAACAAACATCAAGTGCATATATTGGCCTATAAAGGAGAAGGTTCGAAATTAAAATGGTTTCTTTCTTTGAAGAGAAGAATCAAATCGATTTTGCGCGAAAATCCTACTATACAACTCGTTCATCTTAATGATGGATTGATGGCCGCAGCCTGCTCATGGTTGAAGAAATATACCTCCATACCCGTTGTGGCTACGTACCATGGGTTGGATATTACATTTCCGTCAACTATTTTTCAAAAACGAATTATGCCCAAACTCCACAAATTGGATAGAGGGATTTGTGTGAGTAATGCGACTGCTCAAGCCTGTGTTGAAAGAGGTTTTGAAAGGAATAAGATAGATGTCGTTTTGAATGGAGTAGATCATGATTTGGCAGATATTCCCATCGATCCCGAGTTCAGATCCAACGTTGAGCGTGTGTTGAATCTGAACTTGAATGAAAAAAAAGTCATAGTAACGATGGGGCGAGCAGTAAGGCGAAAAGGATTCTCTTGGTTTTTGCAAAATGTGGTACCTAACTTGAGTGATGATGTAATCTTTATGATGATCGGACCGCTTAGCACCAAGATTAGTTTAAGCGAAAAGATAGTTAATGGATTACCAGGTTCATTAAGGAGTAAAGTACAACTTATGTTTGGAATGGCTACCGATGTGAAAGCGATTACTACGGCATTGACTGATGAAAAATTACGAGGAAAAGTCTTTCATCTGGGCAAGGTCAGTTTTAAAGACCTGATGCAATACCTTTCTCTTGCAGATGTATTTGTAATGCCTAATATCAAAGTGGAAGGCGATGCAGAGGGGTTTGGATTGGTTGCGTTAGAGGCAAGTTTGAGAGGTCTGCCCGTAATAGCCGCAGGCATTGAAGGCATTACAGATGCTGTGAGAGATGGGAAAAACGGGATACTACTGGCAAGTGGAAATGCGAGAGTATGGATTGATACGCTAAATGATCTTTTGGCCAACGATGCAAGGCTTGCGCAATTGTCAGAATCGGCGGTTCGAACTACATTGGAAGATTATGGCTGGGATCTGATGGTGTCGGGTTATGAAGAAGTTTTTAAACAAGTTGTAATTGGATAGATTTTCCAATCGTGACAATCATTAGACTACCTCATTACGGTCTAAGGAATAGATTAAATTTCCAATTTCTCCGAGCTTTTCAATAACTTCGTCACTTCCATTTTCCATTATATGGTTCCTTTCGCGCTCAGAAATAGGCACCATCCATAAAAAGTTGATTTCCGAATCTCGGTATTTTTGAAGGTTTGGTTTTGGAAGTACGTTTAGCTTTTTTGTAAGTACAGCGGAACTGAATTTTGAGGCTTTTAGCGGTTTAAAGCTAACGGTATGTCCTTCTCCTAAAAAGGTGATGTTGTCCCAAGGTATGTCCGTAATTCCGCTTATCCACTCAGCGATGTTTTGCAAGTCATCATCAGATAGTTTTGCCTCGAGTATGATGCCAAATTCTATTCGGTGGAAATCAAATGGGTTATCGTAGTACATTTCAACAGTTGGCATCGGGATCAATGAAAGACCAACTGTAGCAAATACAATTTTCGATTCTCCTTTTCTTAAATAGAGTCCTTTTGGTGGCCATTCACTATTATCAATGGCGTAGTATTTGTCTGATTTTCCAAATGTTTCATTGTAGTATTTGAGCAATTTGGGTTGTTCGATCATGAAGGGGGTTGTATCTTCGCTCAATGATTTCCAGAATGCCTCAGCTTTTTTAATTCTAATGGGAAACACATTTTCACTTTTTAACTCCGAGGCAAAAGTACCTTCACTGATGCAGTCTCTTGCATAGCCAAAGAATCCATTTTGGCCTCCCCAAATTGGAATTATTGCTATAATTTCATTGTTTTCTAAAAGTGCTGCAGAATCTCCTTCCTCGGTCCAGATGATTCGTAGATTATCTTTTTCTAATTTCTGTTGTCCTTCAGGAAATTTGCAAAATTTCTTAGGCATCATAGGCGGTATTCCCTCGTCCATAAGTTTTTCCTCTACTTCAACAGGCGCCCCTTGTAAATTTCGAATCCAGCATGATTTTACAGCAAAATGAGACTGATCAGGGCCATAAAGATAAAAGAAGGCTACTCGATTATCTTGTTCCACGATCGCAGTAATCGGACATAAAGGGGATCGTTCCTCTAATATAATTTTGGCCTCTTCCACTTTTGGCTTTTTGGTGAAAAATAATTTTTTAAAAAAGTTCATTGGTTGATATTTTATTTAGAAGTGATTTTAAAAATGTATGTTAAGTTAATTTATAATAAGTAGATATTCAAGATGTTGTAAAGGGCTTAACAATTTGTAGTAACTACACAGCCATTTTG
>JBCCVV010000238.1:0-10531 GCA_039194925.1 Bacteroidota bacterium | reverse complement strand
ATACTTTTTATATTTAGCAAGACCGCGAATTTCAAATCCTGACATTTGATCAATCCCAATACGTTGAATCTCAGAATCCGGTGTAATTTTATATTCAATTTCTGTCGGATTGTATCGCCAATCCTTATCGTTGATGAGACATTCGGTTTTAGTTCCATCGTTATTGATAAAATGACCTGCTAAGAATTTAGATTGGGCGTAAGCGGTCGAAGATAAAAAGGAAATAATAAGGAATGTTAAGATATGTTTCATTTTGTAATGCTTAAAAATATTAAATGTTTATTGATTAATGGAATGTTCTTGGTTTTTTCTCTGGGTCTAGCTGCTTGAGCCATTTGGCATGCTTAAGTTTTGCATTTTTACACGTAGGAGGACGGAGAAGTAGCGGAGTTTCACCGAAGAGGTTAGGACAAGAACGCTTTACCTCATTCTTTTGGCCTTGATTTCCAGGTACTTATTTACGGTATTGATGGATAGATCTTCAGGTTTGGTAAGGATGACTTGGATGCCATTGGCTCGTAATTCATTGGCAATCTTTTCTTTTTCGATTATGGCGCGCTGTGCAAATGTTTTGTAATAAATATCCTTCATATTACGTGTCTCCATGTATTGAGCAGATTCCAGTTCGGTATTCACAAACATGATAAGGATAAGAAGATGCTTTTGATTCAAGATCTTCAGGAATTTCAGATTGCGTCGCATATCGTATTGTTGCTCGAAATTGGTAAAAAACAATAGGATGCTTCTTCTAGTGATTTGAGATCTAAGGGTATAAAACAGAAGTTCAAAATTGGATTCGCTGAAACTTGTTTTTTGATCGTATAAATGTTTGGTTATTTTTTGCAACTGATGGTGCTGTGAGTCCGCCTTCACGATCGAACCTATTTTATCAGAAAAGGTAATCAATCCAGCGCGATCGTATTTCTTGATAACAATGTTGGAAATGACCAAAGCTGTATTAATAGTATAATCTAAAAGTGTAAGATTCTCAAATGGCATTTTCATCGATCGACCCTTATCGATGATGGCATAAATCATTTGAGATTTTGAATTTTCGTATTGATTGACCATCAACTCATTTCTCCTGGAAGTCGCTCGCCAATTGATCGATTTAATATTATCTCCCTGGGCGTAGTTGCGGATGTGTTCAAATTCATCGTTTTCACCAATTTCACGCACTCTTCGAATTCCAGATAGTGTTGCGGTTTGTGCAAAAACCTGCATTTCGTACTTCTTCATCTGAATAAAGGAAGGATAGACTTCAATACTTTCTGGCATATCATTCGTTACTTTTCGCTGAAGCAAACCTAAGAATGGCGTTGAAATATAGATATGCAGCTGTCCAAATACATATTCGCCGCGGATTGTGGGTTGGATCAGATATTTGAATTTAGAAGACTCCATAGCGGAGACATTTCCTTTTGCTATATAACCTCGATGTTGAAACTGAAATGGTAATTCATCGGTTAATTCAAAATTGAGCGGGATATTGCTTCCATTGCTGATCCGATATAAAATATGCTGTTTGTCACCTAAAGACAGCTTTTTTTGTGCTTCTCTATCGATCTTAATTGCAGCACTGTTTTGCCAAAGAATAATATAATCTACAATTACCAAAAAAAATAGAATTCGTACTATCCACCAGCTTGCCAGCAACAAAGTGGGATATGAAAAAGCCACTAAAAATAGGACTATGCATAGGCCAAAGCAGATATAGAATCTATTTTTTGGATACAGATTCATCTATGTCTTATTAATTTGATAACCATAAACCTTCCTATGAAATTTACCTGGGTACCTCTAATTCTGAAATGATCTCCTGGATGATTGTTTCAGGAGTCACAGCTTCCATTTCCGCGTCAGGTGTCAAAATAAGCCTATGATTGATAATGTGCGGAGCCACAAACTGAATATCGTCTGGAATAATAAATGACCTGCCCATCATTGCTGCAGTCACTTTGGCCGTTTTCAGAATCGCCAATGAGGATCTTGGGGAAGCTCCTAGATACACTTTCCCATGATTTCTGGTTTCCTGAACCAGTTGACAGATGTATTGATACATTTGATCTTCGACGTGAATTTTACTAACGATCTTTTGCATTTCTGCTAAGTCAGTGGGGGTGAGTACCGCATTGATCACACCTAAATCTGGTTTGTGTACATCATCCTTGAATTTTTGAAGAATAGAAATCTCAGAATCCAGATCGGGATATCCAAGTTTGATTTTCATTAAAAATCGATCCAATTGTGCCTCGGGAAGTTTGTAGGTTCCCTCTTGTTCGATGGGATTCATGGTTGCAATGACAACAAATGGAAATGACATGTTGTACTGTACTCCATCGTACGAAATCTGTTTTTCTTCCATTACCTCAAAGAGAGCAGCTTGCGTTTTTGCCGGTGCCCGGTTAATCTCATCGATTAGCACAACATTTGAAAAAATGGGTCCCTTCTCAAATTTGAATTTAGACTTATTCATTTTGTAGACAGAGGTGCCAATGATGTCGGAGGGCAATAAATCTGGAGTGAATTGAATACGTGCAAAATCGGCTTGCACGGCCCTGGACATTACTTTGGCTGTCAGGGTTTTAGCGATTCCCGGGACACCTTCGAGAAGAACATGACCACCTGCCAAAATGCAAGTCATGATCAACTCAATAGTTTCTTCCTGACCAACTACCAACTTGCTGCACTCCTCTTTGATTTGTTTGATCTTTTCCTTGAATAGCTGAATTTCCGGTGTCACCTGATAACGCGAAGAGACAAAATCTGAAGTTGAAGATGGATTCTCGCTGGAATGGCTTTGTTCTGTTTGAGAAAGGTCATTAGCTTCTGGTGAAGGAATTATATTATCGTCGTTGGCATTCTCTTCCTGTGGAGTTGGAAGGTCATTGCTGTCATTATTTTCTATCATTTGGTGGTTTGTACTTTTGTGTGAATTGCTTTTTTACGCTAAAGTCAATCAATAATATGAAAAGAATCTTAGTCTGTTTTAATTATTTTGATAGTCTGAGAAACATTTTCCTTGGTGAGATTTATGAAATAGGTTCCAGAAGGGAGTCCACTAAGATCTGTAGTAGAAACAACGGGAATCTCCTTCGAGTTATAAACCGCTTGTATCTTGACATCTTCACCATTTTCAATATCAATAATTCCATGGGTTGGGTTTGGATAAATGCTTATATCGTTCGTAATTTGATGAGCTCCCAAAACGTCACCAAATAGTGAGAAGGACTCGGAACGATTATTTAAGATATCAATGTCCAAATCACGATCCATATCTAGATCCACCATTGCGTATTCAGACAATCCAGCCGAGAGAGTCGAAAAAACAGTGTAGAGATTGGAATATTGAGCATGGATGTTTTCATACGAGCACCAGAGGGTAGCAATGAAGGTAAGTATAACTGATCTGGATAAATTCATTGGTTCTGTAATTTTTGCTCAAAATGATTAAAAAAAATGAATACGGACAACAATTGCTGGCATTACTTTACCTCGATTTGCTTGTATATTGACTCCAACCGCTGATTCAAACTCTCCAACTGATCCGCTGTGAACCTATAACTCTTATCCAATTCTTGAAAACGTTGCAGAACATATCGCAACTCAGAAATAGAGATTTTACTTTTTTTCGAAAGCAATTGCATGTAATCCGGATGATCGGGAGACAAGTAGAATTTCTTCAGCATTTTGTGATAAAAAATGGTTCGCATATGTGCCACCAACTTTTCATGCTGATCCTGCTGATAGAATAATTGACTTACGGTTTCGATGTATTCGAGTGAGGTGTTTTCATTGCGTTCCAGGACTGGAATGATCTTTTGCTTTCTTTTTCCACCAAAAAAAACATACAGTAAGACTCCGAAAATTAGTAGAAAGTAGGCTGCCTTCAACGCCGGTTGTGACATTATGAACTCCAGTGGATTTTTATTTTCAAAATTCCCAACGCTGTAAACACTGGCAGGATTAAGCAAGTAGATTTGTTCTGGATTGAAGTGGGCCAATACCCGTTGAGTATAATCAAACATCTGGTTTTGGTGATATGCATGATTTAAAAATAGATCTTTATGCAAATGATAGAATAATCTACCGTCCCCCACATCGTACGATACCATCAACGCCGAACTGTCCGTAGTCATGGCTCGTATGTAGGGCAAATCCAATTCCCAATCCACCACTTTCAACAAACGAATGGGTTGCGTTAGCGTTTTATCAAATTCTTTGTTTTGAAACGTAAATGTAAAACTGGTATCGGCAGCAAGATGATCTTCTGTGAAATTAAAGGTAAGACTACTATCTATCCTGTATTCTCTATCAAAACTATGAGGAAGAGTATCCGTAAAATAGGCATTGAATCTATCGGTTAGGATGAGCACATCATTGCCTGTCTCTGCAAGATTGTACAATTGGTTTACCAGCGAATCGCTCATATAGTTCGGAACAAATTGCACGAAAAGGTTGGAGGACCCGGCTGAATCTGTGATTTCACTGTTTACGTTTAAAGGAACTTCATCGTAGAAACGATCTACTAATTCTTTAAAGATATGCAGCCCTTTTGGTTCTTCGTTTTGAAAACTATAATTCTGCACCCAATTGTGTGCAGATACCTCTCTAAACTCCATTAGCAAGGCGATCAAGGATATTAAAAGTAGAATACCCGCTACGATTATTAGTACTGTTTTAGTCCTTGACATCAATCTCTACATTTCCGGTGGAATAAAATTTGTCAAAGTCTGCTTTTATAAAATCAAAGAACAGTCTGTCAATGGGTTCGGATCCATACCAAATGCGCTCATATGCTATTACCAGGTTGGTGAAATGTTCAATTTTTGAATGCTTGTTCATTTCTTTGAGATAGTCGCGATTTGTTTTTTCGGGTTTCCATTCTATACTTTTTTCGGCAACTAATACTTGTAATACCTTTATAAACAACATGCGCACTGCATCGCGATAGTTTTCGACTTTTAGGGCTTTTTCAAGGCCAGACTCGGCATCTATCTCATCGATGTCTTCTATTTCCTCAATTTCGGGTGCTATTTCGGTATTGACTTTTGGATCGATCTTTATGCTGGAGAAAATGAGGTATAAAATGAAGAAAACAAGTGCTCCAATAAGCGTGTAAGTGAATACCTTAATCAAAATTGCAATCCCAGGATTCATCTCGTATTTCGGTTGATCTGTAACCTTTAATTCTCTTTCCTTCACGACCAATTGATTCTCTCTTTTGTCATATTGTGCCAAGTCTTTGAGATCTTGGATTTTATCTTCCGAAAGCACATTTTCTGAATAGGTATACTCGTCTTGAGCTTGAATAGGAAAGGTAATAAGCGTACAGCTCACCACTGAAATGATTGAAAATATCAGGCGATATGCTTTGGTTAACTCTTTCACTTTGTAGATTCGAATAGGGTAGAGTGTGTATTGAATGATCTAAATCTGTTCCAGAGATCGGTCGCATTTTTTCTTGCTTTTTCCGAATTCATCTGATTCACAAAAAGATAGAAATACAAAGGAAGAATGAACAGATAAATAAAGGTGAAAGCGGTTGTCATGAAGACGATATGAGTAACATATCGCCCACTAAACAAGTCGTGCCAGGATATAAAATCGATGAACAAACTACCAACTGCGCCTAAAAGAGAAAGTACAATCAGACCATGGAAACATATGATAAAAATGAACGTTAAAAATGTTTTGCCCCAATGCGAAAAAGATAAACTGTAGTATGAATTCAATTCGGACCATATTGACCATCCTTTTTCAGGAATCATGTATAAGACATATGCAAGAAATGAAGGCGGCATGACCAAAAATAATATTATTAATAACGCAAATGATCCAAAGTAGAATGTAGCGATTGGAATCAAGGTGACTAACATCATATTAATGAAATGAAGCTTAAGATGAATCATTTTATTCATTAAGTTCAAGGGTTCTTCCCTGTAGATCATAACCAGGATGAGAAGGGCGTAGGTGCTTATTATCCAGTATAGAAAGAAGAGGGAAAAGCCACCGAATTCCATACTTGCCAATAATGTGTTTCGAAAATCATAGTCTTGTATAGGTGAGAGTAACCATTGATATAGGGTCAAAACTGAGATCGTTGTCAACACAAGCAGACCAACAGCATGCGCAAAATACCTCCCCATGTACACTCGGAATTGAGCAAAACCCAAATAGATGCTTTCGCCCATGTCTCTGAATTTTAATTTTTCAAATTTGAGTGGCCTGGTTTCGTTGGGCTTTATTTCTAAGCTGTCATTGTCTTTGGACCTGCTTTGATGATGCCACCACGGATAGATTACATATAGGCCAATAATAAAGAGAAAAGAAAGACCTATTATAGCTACTTTTAGTAAAGTTGGCATATCCGTGAGTCGGGTTACGAAAGATTCTAAAAAACCTGCGATAATAAATAAGGGAACCGTTCCAATGATTATTCGTACCGATCGTCTGGCAGCCACTTGCATTGATGTGCCTCGATCATATGTAGCAGGGAAAAGTAAGCCATTGCCCAATACGATGCCCGCGGTTCCGGCGATGATAATAGCTGATATTTCAATAGCGCCATGTATCCAAATTGTAAGGAACGATTCGAGAAAAAGACCTTTGGTATGAAAGTAATACTGAAATGCTCCAAGCATTATTCCGTTATGAAAAAGGATAATAATGGTGCCTAATGATCCAAAAATGCCCAGAATAAAACAAAAAAATGAAACTTTAATGTTATTTGTGGTGATTCCAAAAAACATGTCCGACTGCTCGGATTGTTTGTAGACGGCCATGGGATCATCGTTGTCAATATTTTGTTCAGTCATATCTACATACTCATCACCAAGAATAATTCTGGGAAAGTTAGAATCATGAGCAGTTGATATAACACCAATTAAGACAGCAATGGTAAACACAATAAATGAAGTAAGCAAAGCTTTGCGCGAAGCATACATTTCAGCGGGCAATACATTTTTGAAGAACTCTTTTACGGGTTGGATGCTCCAGGTGGTCTTTTTTTTCTCCATAGAGTCAAAAACACGTTGGGTAAGTTGATTGAGATAAGCCCTTACCGACCTCTTGGGATAAAAAGTACTGGCATAGGCCAGATCGCTGGATACTTTAACGAATAACTCGTGCAATCGATCAGGATCCTTTTGCCGTTGGTCAAGAAGGTTTTCCAATTCCTCCCACTGCTCTTTATTAACCTCTATGAATTGTGTTTCTGTCAAATCTTGGTTTGATAGGTTTAACGCATTTATAGTGTGAAAATAACAACATTTTTTAAAGATAATTGGAGATTGCCAAAGAAGCTGAACCGCTTGGAATTCTTAAGATGAAAATTTAAATAGAGACTAGGAGATATTTTCTTTCGTTAGGTCTCCTGTGGATATCTGCGATTAGGCAGTTCTTCTTTTCACCACCTAATAAACTTCAGCGCAAATCAGGAATCCGTGTGAATCATAAAATGTACATGTTCTAAAATTAGTGACTTGGATAAATTCGTCATCATTTTTAGTCAAAAATACCACCAAATTTGAGATTGTGTGCCATTGCCGGCATCGAGTTACACCCGGCTCTAATCATGTGTAAGCCTTTACGGTTTGCGAGGTTGATATGTTTTGCCTTTCACACTCAGAAATGTCAGGATTTCGTACAATTTCAAAATCCTGCTTATCTTCACACTTCACTCAAAACCAAATAAACATTGAAATACATCGATATCTCCACATCACACAATATTTCTATTCGTTATGAATTGGCTACAACGGGAACAAGGGCATTGGCATGGGGTATTGATATTTTCTTTTTGCTGGTCTATTCTTTCATCGTTTCTATGGTCGCAGCGAGAAGTCAGTTCTTGTATTACTTTCTGGTTGTTCTTGTGGTTGCATTTTATCATCTTGTATTTGAAATTATTAATAATGGACAAAGTCCCGGCAAGCAAATTATGGGCATCAAAGTAGTGACCTTGCACGGACGTACCGCTAAGTCTCAGGCCTATTTCATTCGATGGATCTTTAGAATGCTGGAGATTACAGGGAGTCTCGGAATAATTGCTGCTTTGTACATTTCATCTACCGAAAAAAATCAACGGATTGGAGATTTATTGGCTCAAACGACGGTGATCAACCTCAAAAAAAATCAAATGTACAGTTTGAAAGCTCTGGTAAGCATGGGAAACAAAGAAAGAGAAATAAAGTATCCAAAAGTCACCATGTACAGTGATTCTGATATGATGTTGGTAAAAGATGCCCTTCGCAGATATAAAAATGACCCTAATCCGGAAAATTTAAAGTTTGTTTCGACCTTATCGAATAGAATTTCCAGTGATCTCAATACACGAGTAGACAAAAGGTTGAATGTTCATTTTTTGGAGACGATTTTGTACGATTATATTACACTAACGAGGTAGAAACTTCTATCGGAAAAAATCTTAGTTTTTGTAGTCTGGAAAATGCAGAGTTTTCAACTGATTGTCTTTTAGTTGAAGCAAAGGGGATTAAATCTTAGTCCAACCCATCCAAAACAAAACAAGAGGTCTCTCAACCTCTTGCTATAAATATTCTTTAAAACCGAAAATAGTCAAGTGACCATTTATTGATTTGAAGATTCATTTGTGATACTATTCCGATACAATGAATTTGGCTACCTTCTTTCCTTCCAGGTGAACGAAATATATTCCGGATTCCCAAGTTGAGATATCGATATAGACTCTGCCACCCGTTTTCATCATGCTCTCCATTTTTTGACCGATTACATTGTAGATGTCAAGATTGGTATACATACCAGCATCCCATTCCACGACCAGATAATCGCTGGCGGGATTAGGAAATACCTTGATCGAATAGGCTTCTTCAATAACTTCTACGTCAAGAATTCTATCACAGAATTCCAAATTTGGCTCCAACTCGATAAATGTTGTTTCGCTGAAATCTCTGTCTTCAAAGGCAGGGAAATCAGCTGGATATCGCTTCATTCTAAATGTCAAATTGTTGTTGATCGATAAAGAGTCGCCCTGTGTGGCAAACGCTCCTCCATTAAATGGGGTAATATATTCCCAAACAATTTCATCATCAGGAGTCATTTCGAAATTATAGCCAAACCTACCTGCGGTTAAGAAGTAATTTCCATTTGGTAATAATTGAAAACTGGACAATCCAGTTGACCACATCCGCTGAGGTGTTGGATGTGTAAGAGTCAAATCAAAATCCAATGGAAAAAAGGTTTGTGTTCCAACTTCGTCAAATGCATATCTCCACGTATACATGTCCCACTGCGGAGAAAAAATATTGGCAGTAGAAAAGTCACTGCCTACGCGGTTGTTGAAGACTGCAAACGCTTCGAAGTTGGGATTGCTCGCATTGATAAACTCATCCAAAAAATGAGTGTCGTGTTGGAAAAATAACTTCTGCTCCAAGGTGGTGTCCCGTGTATAAGTCACCGGATTTCCCCATCGATATACTAAATTTCCTCCCATACCACTTCTTCCTCCAAATGTGCCAGCAGCCTCTTCGGTGGTTGTCGATTGATCTATGATCCAAATCTCATGGAAATAAGGCACACTGATCATGATTTGCTCACGGCTTGCGCTATAGTCAAGGGCATTCACATGCAACCAATCGGGATGTCCATCGTGCGTGTCAAAATTTATATCAATCAATTCAGGGTGATCTTCTACGACTCCAAAATTGTCTTTAGTCTCATCAAAATCCTGGATCAAGTGGTCCCAAGCGTGCCACTCCCAAACGATTTCATTGGTTTCAGGATTGATTTCAAAAATATATTCCGACCAAACTTCATTCTGATCCATTTTTGCCGGGTCTCTTCCTGCTTGTAGTGATTCTTCCTCATTTTTTCGCTCCCAGGCGATGGCGATTATATTGCCGTCTGGTTTCAACGCGAAGTCGTGATGCAATCGGAATGTAGTGTCGTTCATTTCGAATTGCCAAAGCAAATTATTGTCCCAGTCTCTGATTTCGAGAAATTCTCCACCTCCGCCGGCCCAGATTGGGTCATCCGTAACTATGGCGTCTCTCTTTCCTTTTACGATGCTTCCGTCTTCTCTCAAATACGCAATATTCCCTGGTCGCCAATTCGATTCGTCTTCCCAAGTATGTACTACCTCACCACAATTGTTTAATAGGTAAACGTTGGGTTGATTATGGGGAAACATTAAATTATATCCATCGTATGCCTTGTTTGGATCGTAGGATAGGAGACCTACCGTATTGTCTTGTGCGATTGCTGAACCGGTTGTGAGGATGATAGCAACTAATAATTGTAAAAAATTCTTCATAGAAGTAATCGCTTAAAGTTGAATTAAATTAATGATGCAATATAGCAATACTAAAAAAGCCTATAGAGAAGTTCACTATTATATTTTTTGAAATAGTGTTAGGACTGACACTCTATGGCTAGAAGACGCAAAATGTAATATTTAAAATAAAAAATATGTTTTTTGGTTACCTTTTGCCTTTTCATGTTATTTAATAATACTGCCCCAGGAAATAGATATATAAAAGCTGTTTTTGGCAGT
>JBCCVV010000237.1:0-10554 GCA_039194925.1 Bacteroidota bacterium | reverse complement strand
TGAGGACCATATAGGATTTCCTTCCTGACCAACATCATTGCCATTTTCATTAAGTCTCTTCATTACTTCTTTATCACAGGTTGCATATGCACCTTCTTCAGGGCATGTTTTGATCATTGGCACACTCAACAGAATAAATTCATAAATAAGCTGTGCTAAATTAATTTTTGAAGTTTCCGGATGAATAAAGACGATTTCATCATTACTTAACTTTTCTTCTCCAAACTTCAACAACATCTCATACGTACCAAGAATTGGCAATTGAATTGCAGCCAAACATCGATCACATGTGGTTTCGGTGTTTCCTTTAATCGCAAATACCAAAACGCTATGATCGTCTTTTTTGTCCAACTCAACTTCAACCGCAAAACTTCCATTATTGATATGAGAATCTTCAAACTCCTTGAAAAACTCGTTATCAACTGTAAAACTGAGCCTGTGAAGTCCATTTCCCAAACCTTTGTAAGGGACTGAAAAATGGTCTAAAACATTCATAATTAAAAGAACTTTTTAAAACGGAGTGCAAAGATAACGTTATTTATCTTATTTTCAACTAATTCACTTGGCTTTTCATCTAAGAAAATAAGGAGGCTCAAGGATATTTCTTGTTCATTATCGTATTGCATGCACCACATTCATGGAAAAGTTTGCTTTTATACTTGGTTGATAATCGCCAATTTGGAATTGAGGATCATTATAGGTCAATGCTGCTTGCATTACCAGTTGTGTAGCCGGAGAAAAGTAGTAGTTGTATTCAAGCCTTGAAAACATATTTAAAACTGCATTGTATGAAGAGGAATGAGCAAATCCTGCAGAAACATTACCCGTTATGATCAAATTTGTTCTTCTAGAAGGTAGATAGTAGTAACTATATCGAAAGTACACACTCCCATTCAAAAAATTTTCATCATCAAAATCATTATTATTGATCTGCTCGGTATAATTGAATGTGCCGCCCAATACCATCGAAGTATAATACTCTAAATCCCCATTCCTGTTGACCTCATATTCTGTTCTTCCTGAAAAACCGGGTTGAAAACTATAAAAGTTAACATCATCCTCATTAAATCTATAATTCAACCATGAGTCTACTCTAGGTGTCAACGTAAACTCCAGACGTTCGCCACTTTGTCTAAATAAAAAATCTTCAAATCGAAATGCATCATAGATGGTTGCAAAAGCCGGAATCGAACCTTTTTCAATCCAACCTTGCTCTTCAATGTATTTAATAAGTGTTTCAATTTGATAAATGGATCTAAGTCGATTATCCATGACTCGTTCAAAGGACAAATCACCGACAACATCAAAAAAAGTTTTCATCTCGTCACTTGACGGCATGACCAACAATAAATTCTTCATACGTAATTCTTCCAGAATTCGCGCACCAAGCCATGCATCGTTCACCACTTCGATTCTTCCAAATCCAAAGCCCAATCCATATTGTAATGCTGCTGTTTGAAGATAAGTCTTATTTACTCCTTGGTTTTCCTGATATCGACTATCCGTACTTACATAAAATCTGCTCTTGAAATACTTTTTATCCTCGCCATAATATCGATTTGTATTTTCATAGTCATACTTAAACGCGATTGCATTCGCCTGACCATTGGTAAAATCAAAATCAATACTCTTTTCAATTACTTTTTGATTTCTTGGGTTATTGATAATTCGATTATCGTTGTAGAGGAGGCCACCGACGAATTGTATATCTCTTTCCTTACTTGGATCATTTATAATATTGGAATATCCTAGATCCGCATTGGGGATTATGAATGTCGTACGATACACCCCATCTACTCTCAGGTAAGCATCCAAGTCATATATAATTCTTGACTGACTAGTCACCGAGACATAACAGAAAAGTCCAAGAATACAGGGTATATAATACTTCATATGGTTTGGTTTATTGTGAACTTCTGTCTTATTATGTCTATTACATTATTCTTTTAAGAAAAGCTGTTTCACTCTTTCCAAATTAATACTACTTTAACACGGTAACATCTCCGGTTCTGCTAATGATATCTCCATTGATAAGCAGTACGTTAAGTTCATAAAGATAAACTCCCTGAGCCACTTTGGATGAAGTCTTATACCCGTCCCAAATTGATCCACCGCTACTTATTTGCTGATTTTCCAAACGATGGACTAATCCTCCCCAGCGATCGTATACGCTAAATGATGCTATCAATGACACACTCCTACCGTAATAGTGAATCGTAAATTCGTCGTTTATATTATCATCATTTGGAGAAAAGATATTAGGAAGCGCAATAAAATTTTCATCATCTATCGTGACAGCAATCGAGTGCGTAGCTTCGCAGCCGTTTTCATCCATTACTACGACGGCAATATCTCCATCAAAAAATGGAATCATAATTGGTTCTTCGCAATCCAAACAATTAAAATCTCCTTGTCCAGACCACAGAATAGATGGGAAGTCTTCAGAATAATTTGGCGAAAGTCTTAATTCATCTCCCAATCGAATCATCGTGTCGTTGCCTATAAACACGCTAACCTCTGGTGGATCAATTAACGAAACATTCAAAAAATCGGAACATTGAAATCTATCTGTAACGGAGATTATATACTGTCCAGACGAGAGTGATTCTCCCGATATCTCTTCGGATCCTTCCAAAATTGAAAAAATGAGATCCCCGTTTCCTCCGGATAGGGCATTAACCTGAATAGAACCATCTCCAAAACCAAAACAAGATGGATCTACCAAAACAATATCTTCGTAAACAAACTCTTTTTCCGGGATGAAAAACAAATCCAAAAATACGGTGCTATCGCATCCAAATCGTGACTCAAAATTTTCTATATAATCTCCTGAAACAGTAAGAGACTGATTGCCAAAATCATACGTTAACCCTTCACATAGGGTATCTGAAACTTCATACGTATCCGGTAAAATGGTAATTTTAATCTTATCGGAAATAATTCGACATTTTTCGTTTAAAATGTTATTCTCATTTGCAGCAGAAAAATATCGATAGTAATAATCACCTGGAATAAAATTGGAATGAATCAAAGTATTGTTGGTGCTGTCTTCAATCGTAGACCAGTTTATACCATCTTCACTTTCCTGCCATTGAATTGCAAACTCTTGTCCTTCAGCCGCTTCTATATCTGCAATAATGGTAAGTGGATCATCATCAATACATAAAAAAATCGTGGTATCACTTTCTATTCCGATAAAAGAACTAGGACCACAGGGTCGAAAAGAAATATTATCAAGTGCCAAATCATTTCCAATACCTCCGGGTGCATTATTTCTGAGTGTCAATGTAATTGAAGTTTGGACACTTGTAGTTACAAATGAAAAACCGTATTGCCTCCATTGTTCCGTTTTGGGAATATTACCCGTAGAATACACCTCTACACCATCAATCAAAAAGCTAACATTTGGATCAAGATGATTTGTTGTCCCGATTTTAATAAGATTAATAATGTCCGCCGAAAACTCGTAGAGCGTATTTTCACATAACCCAACGACCAACTCTTCATAAAAAACACCGGGAGAAAAAGAGGCATTGACAACCATCATATAGCCATTGGGGTCACCCGAATTATCTCGAATGGCCAACCAGGTCGGATACAAACCATTTAGTGCGCCGGTATTATTGCAGATCGTATACCATCCATCTGGTGGTACATTCGTAGTATAATTATAACCAGGTGCGATATTCGGATCGTTGGGTAAAACGGCTACCGTGCCACTTCCAAAATCTCCTCTTTCAAAAATATTTTCACCCAAACTCCCACTGCAAATATCTTGTCCAAAACAAGATAGAATCGCACTGAAAAGAAAAAGAAAGGAGAAAATTGATTTCATATATAAATGTATAAAAATAATCTATGTTCGTATGTCAATAAAGTGACGACGGATTGAGAGAAAATTGCCAAACGAATCGACCGCGACGTACTTCTTGTCCTTCTTCGAAAAGATAGTTTTCTCCATCCGTGGTTTTCATAGGTAAATGCAGGTTTTTGGTCTTATTCATAAAACGTGGAATGAAATACAGATCATGAAAAATTTTGTTTTGAACAAAATTGCGAATTTGTTCTGAATCCCAGCCTATTTGCCCTCCTACGGTCTGTCCATACCCCACATCTCGTATTACTCCAAGGCTAAAGATTCCATGACTTAAGCGTCCATAGTTGCAGTCCGTTATATCGCGATATCCCCAGCGTGCCGGATATTCTGTATCCCGGACCTTTCTCATTTCCTTACAATGTGAATCCCCCGTCCATATCAAAATCTTGGTTAAAAAAAGAGTCTTATCTTCATAAAATCCAAAAGCAAATCCACCGCTTCTATATCTGTCTTTTCCATTGGTATTGGCAAATACGTCATTACTAAATTGTGTAACCGTCTTATTAAACCTCATATGCAAGTTTCCCACATTCTGAGAAGTCCCAATTCCATTAAAAAATCGCTGCCAAGTGTAACCAACGCTATTTTCAAACCGTCTGCTATCCATAAATTTAATGTAGCTCAAATCGCTATCTTCCGGTTCAAAACGATCTCCCCAAACATAATTTACTGTTCCAGAAATGCCATGCTCAAGATGATTAATGGGAGGACCAAAATTGCTCAAATGATAACGTAATTCATAAGCCAGTACTATTTCAACATCATTATTGGGAAAATATTCGCTAATCACCTTGCACCCCATATTGTTTTCTGGAGAACCGAGATTAGTTGTGAATTGGAGATGTATTTTCCAGGAGTCTTCTTGCGCAAAGGAATATTCCAAATGCATGAAGCAAATTGTCATCAATAGCACGAAAGAATTTATAAACCTCAAGTGATTTCTTTTTTTTTGAATTATCGTTTTACGCCAAGAAACGTTCTTTTGTATTCTAAAATGACGAAAAGATAGGAATAAAAAGAACGAACCATCAATACTTTCGTTTATTTAGTATATTGAACACAATTCCATTTACGTTTCTTCTTATAACGCAATAAGAGCGATAGCTATGAAAGTTGTTTTAAAATGTTTATCAATAGCATTATTTATGATGGCGGCTTACCACGTCAACGCCACACATAATCGTGCGGGAGAAATAACCTACGTGCAAACAGGTCCCCTTACCATATTCATGACCGTAACTACGTATACCAAAACGAGTAGTCTATCTGCGGATCGGGATAGTATTGAAATATTCTGGGGTGATGGCACGAGCGAATTTATTCAAAGAAGTAATGGCAATGGTCAACCTCTGGGGGGTGATGTCAAACTGAATCTTTACCAAAAAGAACACACATATCCGGGAAGAGCAACATATACTATTGGGTTTACAGATCCGAATAGAGTGGCGAATATATTAAATGTAAATTTTCCAAATTCTGTGGAGGTAGAATTCTTCTTGTCCACAACCTTTACCTTGCTTGACCCACAGTTTCAAGGCACCAACAATTCTGCAGTTCTCCTTCAGCAACCCGTTGACATTGCATGTGCAAACAAAGTATTCATTCACAATCCAAATGCCTACGATGAAGATGGCGATAGCATTTCTTATCAATTGGCCGTACCAAAAATGTCCGCTGACGAAGAAGTTCCAGGGTATCTATTTCCGGATGAAGTAAGTCCAGGGGTGGCAAACCAAATATCGTTAAATCCCGTCACCGGTGACTTCATATGGAATACACCAAAGCAACAGGGAGAATATAATATAGCAATACGTATTAACGAATGGCGAGATGGTGTGTTACTCAATTCGATAATCAGGGACATGCAGATTTTGGTAGTAGCTTGTGAGAATGATCCCCCTAAGATTGATGTTGTAGAAGAATTGTGCGTAATTGCTGGCGAGGAGATCAACTTACCTATTCTAGTCGATGACCCCAACACAGATCAGGAAGTAGGTTTATTTGCAACTGGAGGCCCTTTTGTAGTAGAAAATGACAAGGCAACCATTGAAAATAATGAAGGATTTAAGTCTCCAGCCTACACCGCAAATTTTGTTTGGCAGACCACATGCAACCATATATCAGACCGTCCATATCAAGTTGTATTGAGGGCAGTAGATAATTTCTTTTCAGATTCTACTGGCTTGGCTACCTTAAAGACCATTCGGATAAAAGTGGTAGGCCCTCCCCCCGAAAACCTGTCTGCAGAATCTGAAATTGGAGGTATTCGACTCTTTTGGGATGCACCTTATGAATGTGAAATTACCGACAATGACTTCTTTCAAGGGTTCTCCGTGTGGAGAAAAGTAGGCAGTACAAGCATTCCGCTAGATGAGTGTGAGCCTGGTTTGGATGGTTCACCCTACACAAAAATAATTTTCCAGACTAGAAATAAGGTAGATGATAAATATACAACCGTAGATATTAATGTTGAAAAAGGGATAACCTACTGCTACAGGGTAGTGGCAGAATTTGCGCAAATATCCTCAACGGGTAATACCTACAATAGAATTCAGAGTCTAAGATCAGAAGAAGTTTGTCAACAATTGGTGCGAGATATTCCATTGCTTACCAAAGTTTCAATAGAGAATACTGCAATTGATAATGGAAATGTTCATGTGCGTTGGACTAAACCACTTGCGGAGGACTTGGATACTACTGTAAATTTACCTCCGTACCGATATGAACTCTATCGCTCTTTAGATGATGGTCTAAATTTTGACCTTATCCCAGATTTTACAATCACCACTCTGACGTTTTCTGAATTTGTGGATACCAATTACTTTGATAACAACCTAAATACGGTTGACATCCAACCCCACTATTTCATCAAATTTTTTAGCAACGGAAATGAGTATGGTGATTCGCCTAGTGTTTCTTCTACATTTTTGACAGTCGCTCCGAGTGATGAAATGCAAGACCTTACCTGGAATGAATTTGTACCATGGACAAAGGTTTCTTACAATATCTATTACACCGAGCCTGGAAGTTCAATCTATCAATTTTTGAGCGAATCGGTTGAACCTAGTTATTCGCATACGGGTCTTGAAAATGGCCTTGAATATTGCTACTACATAGAGGCAATTGGTTCATATAATATATCCGAAATAGAAGATCCGCTAATAAATCTATCTCAGGAAGTTTGCAGTATCCCATTTGATAATGTTCCACCGTGTCCTCCAACCTTAAACGTCGAAAATCTCTGTGACAATGAAGAACCACCTGTTGGAGACTTAGAAGAACTCATAAATACTTTGAAATACTCTCGTCCAAACAACACTTGTGTTGAAACGGATGATGTCCTCGGATATTACATCTATTTCAGTGATATAGCGGGCCAAACTTTAACGCGTATCGATTCTATATTCGAAGAGTCTACAAATGAATATCAACACATGCCAACCCGTGGAATTTCCGGTTGTTATGCCGTTTCAGCTTTTGATATGAATGGAAATGAGAGTGAATTAAGCAACGTTGTTTGTGTAGACAATTGTCCGGCTTATCGATTACCTAATACCTTTACACCAAACGGAGATGGGGCGAATGAGCTCTTCGTGCCTGTCGTAAATCGATTCATTCAAACAGTTGATTTTCAAGTATTTAATCAGTGGGGAAATCAGGTTTTCATTTCCCGTGACCCTCAAATTCTTTGGGATGGCACATCGAATGGAAAAGAGCTGCCAAACGGCACCTATTACTATACATGTCGTGTAATTGAGCAAAGAGTGACTGGTAATATTGAGGGTAATGTACTGTTAAAAGGTCATATCAATATTATCCGCTAATAAGAGGTAATGCTCCAAAACCATTGGATCGAGACGATGTTATAATTGAAGAAAATTAAATAATGTTCACAGGAATAGTAGAAAGACTAGGTACGATAGAAAAAATTACTCAGGAAGACTCAAATTTTCATTTCACCATTTCATCTGGCATTGAAAACGAACTCTACATTGATCAGAGTGTAGCACATAATGGAGTTTGTCTTACCGTTGTAGATATAAATGAAGACTCCTATGTAGTTACAGCCATCAACGAAACTATGATAAAGTCTAATCTGGGAAAATTGGATAAAGGTGATTCAATTAATTTAGAGCGGGCAGCAATCTCCGGGCAAACCAGAATGGATGGTCACATGGTTCAGGGTCATGTCGATGGAACGACCATTTGCACTAATATAAAAGATGAAAATGGCAGCTGGATTTTTACCTTCAAATTGGATGATGGCAACAGAGCGTTGGTAGTAAATAAAGGATCAATCTGCATCAATGGGGTAAGTCTGACTGTTGTGGATCCGACGCAAGATGCATTTTCAGTAGCCATCATTCCCTATACCTACGAACACACCAACTTCAAACATATAAAAGTGGGGGATACGGTCAATTTAGAGTTTGATATCATTGGTAAATATGTCCACCGATATCTTGAAAATATAGATATCAAATCCGTTAATGGTTAATAGTTGGATTTAATGCAAAGCACTCTCTAGCTTCACTGTTCATTTCTAGTTTTCCGAGCTTAAAAAATCAAGAATCTTATCGATTGCTGCTTCGAAATCATTGGAAGTATCAAAATAATGTATTTTTTGATCCTCACAAGCTGTTTTTATCATTTTGCTGTGCGCTATCATATTTATAACATGTTCTCGCACATATGTATCCGATTTATCCTCCATCCAGTCATTTTTCTCAAGACTAAACCTTCTGATATCCTCGACTTTTTGATCGATATTCACATGAATAAACCCTATAAAACAAGCCTTGGTATCATCAGGATATTTTTCGATAAGTTCAATGAGGAGTTCGGGCAGCAATGCTTCGCCTTCAATTATGCAATCCTCCTCTGCAATGAGCATGCTTTCACACATAGCTTTCAAAAAACTCCATAATTTTCGAGCTATCACATCGGGAAATAACAAATCATGAACACCGTATTTGGGAATTCCATGAGTAAATCCCATCATTATCCAGTCCAGGGACAGGTATGGTATACGTTTGACATTGGCCATTTTTTTAGCAACAATTGATTTACCCGATCTAGAAGCTCCACTAATAAAATATAACATTCAACAAAGATTAATTATCGGGATACCCTAACTCAGCATAGAGTTCTGGTGATTGCTTTAAATATCGCTTTTTCTCAGTTTCTTTGAGCCAAGCCTTGGAAATCAATTCGTTATTGTAAAGTCGTGCATCTTTCCATTCCTCTATACCGTCTATACTCAAACGAGTCCAATCTTCGTTGATAAAACTAATCGCTTTAATATTTTTACTATACGTAAATGTAAAGAAGTTGGCAAACCATTCATCCCATTCTTTTTTGCCTTTCTTTCCAATTCCTTTTACAGGATTGGCCTCAGCAATCATAACTGGCTTCTTATGAATCCTTGCGAATTCCAGCACATCATTTGTCTCCTTATGTTGTATTCCGGAATAGGGTTGAAAAAATACAGAAATACCGACCCAATCCACATAATCGTCTCCTGGATACCAATCAGATACCGGATACCCCTTATAGGTTTTAGACGCATACGAATGCCATACATAAGCAACATTATTCACCCCTTCAGATCGCATTAAATCCACAATGTGTCGGTAAGCCCTTATATAGCCTTCGGGTTCGAGTTGATTATGCGGGCCATCGAATTCGTAACCAATTCTCAGATAAACAGGTCGGTCCACAGTTTTGACCCATGCACTGAAATCTTTTATTACGAAGTCATATATTCCGTTATAGGTATCTTCATCAACTCCCCATTTACCTACCATCCACATTGCACTGTGAAGCGCCATATTGGGAAATTCATCCACTAGATATTTGTGATTCTGAGTACTGCCCGTCACGTTTTTAAATGATTCTGTGATTCCGGTAGATTGAGTTACAGCCCAATACGCCGACCATGCACCAGGATAGTTTTGATACTTAAAGTAGTCCTTATATTCATGAATACTTTCATAGGTTTGTCCCTGTATTAAGAGCGTTTTACCATTAGAAGGGACATACTTAGTTTTCTCATAATCATAAACATACTGACTATCAACCTCGGTGTGAATCAATTCCACCATTTCGTCAATAACGTTTACCTCTTTCTTAATTTTCTGCTCTTTTGATGTTGAGCAAGCCGTAAGCAATCCAAAAAGAATGATTAAGACCAATGAAAGATGTTGATACGGAACAATTTTATTGGTATTTTTAAGTAATCCTAATCTCTTTTGATGCATGATGGTGCCATTTTCAATCCATAAGTTAGATAGTAATAATGCGCATAAGGGCAAAATTTACATTACCTGTGGCAAATCTTTTTCAATTCGTATCATAAAATAAACCACAAGGGCGCAAAGACCTCAAGGATTTCACAAAGGATACTATGGGTACGATCTGTAATCTTGTAAAATATGGAGCACTTTGAGCTGTTCTTGGAGTTCCCTGTGTTTGAAATAGAGATGCCTCAAAGTAGATTTAAAAACATATTGGTTACTATACAGCCAGAATTATATTTATCGAGTAGAGTGAAGTAAAAGAGCGGCTAGTACAACATGGTATGACCTTACTTTTACTTCAACCCTCTCACACCACCGGACGTACGGTTCCGTATCACGGCGGTTCCTAAAATTTAGTATGAGTAAAACTTCGTATGT
>JBCCVV010000236.1:0-10580 GCA_039194925.1 Bacteroidota bacterium | reverse complement strand
GCATTAACGGCATTTACGGCTGAGGCGCAAGTAAAAACTCCAGCTGCGAGTCCTTCTGCAACTATTACTCAAACAGTAGGTTTGACGGAAGTAAAAATCGAATATTCACGACCAAGTGCTAAAGGTAGAACGATCTTCGGTGCAGATGCTTTGGTTCCAAATGACAAACTTTGGAGAACCGGTGCAAATGCAGTAACAAGAATGTCTTTTTCCGATGACGTAATGATCGAAGGCAAAGAGCTTAAAGGTGGAAAGTATGGTGTATTGACTTCTCCTGGTAAAACAGTATGGGCTATACATTTCTTCAAACATGAAAGCAATAGTTGGGGGTCATATCGAGAAAAAACTCCGGATTTGACTGTGAAGGTTACTCCAAAATCAAACTGTAATTTCGTAGAAACATTTACCATCTCAGTAGATGACCTTAAAGCAGATGGTGCAACAATCAATATGAGTTGGGAAAAAACGATTATTCCAATAATGCTTTCAGTACATACTGACAAAAGTGTGATGGCAAATATTGAACAAGTAATGGCTGGTCCTTCTAGAAATGATTATTACAATGCGGCAAGCTATTATTTCACTGCAGGAAAAGATTTAAAGCAAGCTTTGGAGTGGATGAATAAAGCCATCGATGAAAATGACATGAAATTTTGGCAAGTAAAAAGAAAGTCTGAAATCCAGGCTGCTTTGGGTATGAAGACAGAAGCAATTGCCACAGCAAAAACCTCTTTGGATTTGGCTACGAAAGCTGGAAATGACGATTACATCAAAATGAATAACGATAACATTAAGAAGTGGTCGATGTAGGTTTTAATTGATAATGTATAATTAATAATGAATAATTAAGAATTGTTAATTGTCAATTGTTCATTAATAAGATATTGGGGAGTCGATGGCTTAGTGCTGTCGACTCTCTTCTTTTTTATGTATTATACACCATAGTCTAATCAACGACCTATGTTGCTGATCAACACCTATTAAAGTACGTTTATCTATGGAAATAATCCTATAAGTTAAGATTGAATTTTTACCGAATTATTTATTCGATTACGTTGCTTTTAACCTAATGCTCAGAAAACTTGATCAGAGGATTCGCTTAATAAATCGTAAAGTATGTGTATAGCTTCTTTTTCCTTTATGGTAAATTCCAAAGTGATCCAGCATGTCGATTCTCACCATTCCTGAGGCATGAATGATTTGGTTGCCTTCCAGCACAATGCCTACATGATGAATTCTTCCTTCCTTATTTTCAAAAAATGCCAGATCCCCTACATTACTGGATGATACAAAATCAACCATTTCACCATGCTCTGCTTGCTGGTATGCATCTCTGGGCAAGCGAATTCCAAAAATCTTAAAAACACATTGGGTAAATCCAGAACAATCAATTCCAAAAGGGCTACGACCACCCCACAAATAAGGTGCATTGAGATACTTCTTGGCAACTTTAATCAGCAGTTCAGGAGTGATACTGACATGTTCCGGAACAATTACCTGGCCATTATAAAAATGTTTTTCCTTGAGTATTTTAAAAGTCATTCCATCGAATTGAGGCAGGGAACTCGCTGCCAAAATAGGAAAAGATATATCACGATATGTAATGGGTTGCGTTACCTCAAGAGCAAATGCAGTATTCTCATGCAAAGACTCAAATTCCGGCTCCAATAACCCCTCTAACTGTTTTGGGTCCATCCACCCCATGTAACTGTCCCATTCGCACTGTACTTTAACCCAGCTTTTATTTTTCTTTGAAACAATTATGACCAACTCTCCAAAAAGCAATTGCGTAATTATCTCCGACGTATCATCCGGTCTTTTTCGAATGGGTGCTACACTGACTGCACAGATTCCATGCGTCCTGGGAATTTTTATTTTACGTCCTTTTTTTGCCACTTATATATTTAACTATTACGTTTTAAGGGGTTGAGGTGTTGGATAGACATTTTAAGAACTCCATACCTTTCTGACCTCATCACCTCAAATAACAGCAATATTATTGCCAAAAATTCAATTCGCTAAAAACAACTTCTTTCATTAGTTTTGCGTTTGATTTTAGTCTAAAATAGAATAATGAAGTTTTTCAATAAACCATGCTTTTCTTTGCTGATCATATTTGGATTGATTTTTACACTTAATCCATCATTGGAAGCTCAGGACCCGCACTTTTCTCAATTTTACGCCAGTCCGTTGACACTTAATCCGGCACTCGCCGGAAGTTCTCCGGGAAACTATCGTGTTGCTGTCAATTATAGAGACCAATGGAGAGGAGCATTGGATAATCCTCTGCGTACGTTTAGTGCCGCTGGTGATTTGAAATTCTATATAAACGAAAATCGAAAACGACCGGATATTGCCGCAGGAGGGTTTATGTTCTTCTCCGATCAGGTTTCTGATTTTGATCTGAACACCAATCACATTGCCTTGGTAGGTGCATTTCATAAATCATTGGATCAGAATTTTGATCATTACATCGGTGCGGGAATTCAATTGGGATTGATTCAACGAAGTATCAACTATGAAGATCTCTTTTTTCAGGATCAATTCAATTCCATAGATGGTTTTAATCTACCGACTAGCGAATTACTTCCGGCCAACAATTTTGCTTTCTTGGATTTCGCAGTTGGATTGAATTACAGTATAGCCCCAAATAAAGACAGAATGTACTTTGGAGGGGTATCTTATAGCCACTTCACAACTCCTAATATTAGCTTCTATAAATTTGATGAAACCCCCAATCCAACCTTAGTTCGTGAAAATGCACTTTTTGCCAAGATCACAGGTTATGCAGGGATGTCTACCAGAACCGGGGAACGAATGGAAGTACAACCCAGAGTACTATTTTTGGCGCAAGGACCTCATACTGAAGTCAATCTTGGATCAAATTTCAAATATAAACTGGACGACTATGGTGAAAAATACCTGCACTTCGGTCCATGGTTGAGAACGGTAAACAATGAAGCTGGTTTTGGGGTAGAATCTATCGTTGCAAGCATTGGCATTGAACTAAAGAATATTTTATTTGGCTTCAGTTATGACCACAGTGTAGGTGACCTCATTACAGATCGTAAAGGATTGAATGCGCTTGAGATCAGTATTACTTTCCTCGGCGAGGTGGATAATAATGATGGCTTTTGTCCGACGTTTTAATTTTTCATCTCAATTCTTTCATACCAGTTCTAGTTTAGAAAACTCAAAAGTTTACGACCGATTTGTATTACGCATCAAATTAGAATTTCCTAGTAATTGTTTAATTTAGACCACCATTCAAAATTTAAACAAATTACTTACCTCTTTAATTCTTTATAATGCCCATACCAACTGTTTTTATTTCCTATTCACATGATTCTGTAGATCATAAAAAATGGATATTGAATTTAGGTACTTTTTTGCTAGATCATGGAATAGATGCCATATTAGATCAATGGGACTTACAGCCGGGTGATGATTTGACCTTGTATATGGAAAAAAACCTAAGAGAATCAGATTACATTATCATGGTATGTACGGATAATTATGTAAAAAAAGCAAACGAAGGAAGAGGTGGAGTCGGATACGAAAAGATGATTATCACTTCTGAATACATGAATAATATAAGCAACAATAAAGTGATTCCAATTATCAAACAAATGGGCACTTCAGATGTACCAACATTTTTGAAAACCAAACTTCATATCAATTTTTCAAACAAAGAAAATTTTGATTTTGCATTAGATGAACTGATCAGAACCATCCATAAGAGGCCAATAGTTGTAAAACCGGCGATAGGGAATAATCCTTTTAGAGAGTTTAACAATAAAGAAGAAACAAGAATCGATGGTATCGATGAACTTATAACCGCAATGATCTTGGAGTATGAAAGAACGAATTCACAAGATATTAATCTTGATACGAAATTTTTTAAAGAAAAATTTAATGTTTCCAACACCTATCGTGATGTCATAATCATGAAAGCTATTCAACGAAAATTAATTAACAGAGGGAACCATGTAGGATATTTGAGGGTGACGCATCAAACAAAATCGTATGCCATCGAAAAAGGTCTAATCGGTAAGAATTTTCATGGTAAGAAATAAGTTACCGATATTCTTAAATTATTACTGTTTGTGGCCAGCTTCCATATCAGCTAGTAAATTGGGGCTCTTATTTGAAAGTAATGGTCTAATACAACTTCTCAGGATACTCCCCCGCCTCAATCAATGCATTCAATTTTTCCATTACAATCGGCTTATCTTCCTGGTAAGTCACTCCAAACCACGAGGAATTGGTATCCAGTACATCAACATTTAACGTGCCTTCATTGATCAATTTATCCACTGCACTGGGTATGTAAAACTCAGATTTCAGCTCCATTCCAGCAGACTTGAGGAAGTTCTCAAATTGTATATCCACATGCTTAAAATAGGAAGGCTTGAACGCCCACATATTCATAGACACCAGAGTGTCATCTGCCAATTCTTTTTTGCCCTCTCCATTTGGAAAGCGCACCACACCATCCGCTTCTCGCTCAATTTTTACGCATTCTACGACCTTGGTGAGATGTTTTGCTTCGTTGCTGTAGCATACTCCACGATTTACCGTTCCATGATCGGATAATGTATTTTTCAAATAATAAGCAACTACTGCGTAATTATCTGTCGTATCCCTGGTAAGATAATCATTGAGCACCTTATAGGAATCTGCACCGTAAAAATCATCCGCATTGATGACGGCAAAGGGCTCATTCACTACATTTTTGGCCACCCAAACCGCATGCGCCGTACCCCATGGTTTTTCCCGATCGGGATTCACCTCTACTCCACCTGGAATATTGTCTAATTCCTGAGTTACATAGACCAATTCAATTTTGTCACCGAACTTAGGGTCCATGGCAGCTTGAAATTCATCTTTAAAATACTCTCGTACTATAAATACGACCTTACCAAAGCCTGCCTGAATGGCATCGTAGATAGAATAATCAATTATTGTCTCACCGTTCGGTCCAAATCCGTCCATTTGCTTTAACTTTCCATATCTGCTTCCCATGCCAGCGGCCAAAACAATTAATGTGGGTTTTGTCATCTCTTCAATGCTTTTTTAAAATACTGATATCAAACAGGAATATACTCCTTGCTGACGGTGTAAAGGTATGATAAATCATAAGTATTTTAAGACATATTACTAAATTTTAAAATATGTTTACGTTATGGTTATGTCCAGGCAATCATTTATAGGATATGAACCAATAATTCTAGGTATTTAGTTCTGTTGATAAGATCGATTTCAATGAAAGTTTATCAAAATTACCGCTGGTCATCAACAAAAGATTGATTTGTGCTAATTCCAAACGGACTAAGAAATCCTCAAGATCGTCTTTATTACTGATGACTTTCAAATTGGGATGATCAAACGTTTGACTTACAAACTTATGATCCAGCGGTGGCATTCTTTTCATTTGTAATGCATGTTCACTAAAAAAGACTACTGCTTCATCCGCTGCGTTGAGCGCTTGTTTATACTGCGGCAAAAAGTCCTTATTCAGACTGGAAAATGTATGCAACTCGAAAACGGCAACAAGTTTTGATTCTGTATACCAATCTTTTACCGCTTGAGTGGTTGCATTTACCTTTGATGGAGCATGTGCAAAATCCAGATAGACAAAGCCTCTACCGTCATCTCCCTCCCTGAGCAATTGCAAACGTTTATTAGCTCCTTTGAACGATTTGAGAGAAGCATAAAAGTCTGTTGGAGACATCCCCAATTGCATACATACAGATTCTGCCGCTTTTATGTTTTGAAGATTGTGATTTCCGATCAGATGAATAGGATACCGCTCTTTGCCAAGTGTAATCGTTCTATTTTCGTCAATAGCTATTTGATTATACCCTACTGTTTTACAAGTATGGCTGTGTTCAGAAAGAATTGTTTTTACATAATCATCTTGATCATAAAAGTAGAGAATTGAGTCTTTTCCCATTTCATTTATAAACTGCCTGAATTGATCAATATAGCTATCTAAGGTGGGAAAAACATTGATATGATCCCATGCTATACCTGTCACTATGGCGATGGCAGGATCATAGTGCATCATCTTTGGCCTTCGATCAATGGGAGATGACAAGTATTCGTCACCTTCCAGAATTATTATACCAGCATCCGACAATTTGACCATTCTATCAAATCCCTCCAGTTGAGCACCTACCAAGTAATCGTATTCAATAGCTACACTTGACAAAGCATGCATTATTATTGATGTAGTTGTGGTCTTCCCGTGACTTCCGGCTATTACGACTCTCTTCTTTTTGACACTTTGCAAGGCAACAAATTCGGGATAGGAATAGATCGGCAAACCAAGCTCTTGCGCACGTAACAGTTCCGGATTATCGACCCGTGCATGCATACCGAGAATGATGGCATCAATATTTGGCTCGATTTTATCTGTATACCAACCGAATTGTTCTGGGAGTAGACCCTCTTTCATCAATCTGGATCGTGATGGTTCATAAATTTCGTCGTCACTCCCGGTGATATGATGTCCGGAATCATGAAGTGCTAAGGCTAAATTGTGCATAGCACTTCCTCCAATGGCAATAAAATGAATGCGCATGTAGCAGTATTTACAATTATTAACTATTATTTAAGCGAAATTAAGCAACAAAGGAATTAAATTTACATTAAAATACTAAGTGAAATTATTGTTTCGTTTATGGTTATAAGATTAACGAGTATTTAAAAAGATTAACAAATGAATTCTAAATCAGTCAAAAACGTATCAACATTTTTAGCACTATTACTTTTAGTAGCTATTATGACTTCCTGCAATCGGGGCGGAGTAGGTTGTCCTTATGAATTAGAAGCTGCATCAAATGTTCTGATGAACATCATAAAGTAATTTCTAAATGATAGAGTGGAAAAACCTGGATTCGGAAGATCAACTCCAGTCTATAATTGAGGAAAGTTATAATTCTCCTCAAATTATTTTTAAGCATAGCACACGCTGTATGATTAGTCGCATGGCCAAAAGGGGCTTGGAAAGTGATTGGTCGATTGATCTTAAACCTTACTATTTGGATCTGATCACCTATCGATCCGTTTCGAATGCAATTGCTGAATCGTTAGAGGTAGTGCACCAATCTCCTCAGCTTCTTCTATTGAGCAATGGAAAATCCATTTATCATCCCAGTCACGAGCAGATTAAATTCGAGGAATTAACCAAAACCCTCGATTCGCTTTAAGATGTCCACTTTTATCGTTTCCCAAGATGGATCGCATACCGTGGTTTCGGATAGGTTTGGCGTGAGTTATCATTCCAAGTATGGGGCTATTCAGGAAACACAAACCGTATTTATTGATGCAGGACTAAAGTATAAGGAAGAAAATGGATTGAAGCGTATCTCCATTCTAGAAATGGGTTTTGGCACCGGTCTAAATGCCTTGATGACATACCTGCAGAGCAATCAATCCACGGAAATCGTGTACCATACCATTGAGGCCTACCCTCTCTCAAAGGAAGATTATACTCAACTGAATTATCCTGAAGTTCTGAAATTAACTACCGAAGAAAAAAATGCTTTCCTTAAAATGCATTCTTCCTATTCGGAAAGTCAGTCAATGCTGAGAGATCATTTTTCGTTTACTAAATACATTACCAAGCTCGAAGATTTTTCAACAGGGCATAAATTTGATATTATTTACTACGATGCATTTGCCCCTTCTGCCCAGGAGGAACTTTGGACTCAGGAAATGATGCTCAAATTGGCCAACATGTGCAACGAAGACGCTGTGTTGGTTACGTATTGCGCGAAAGGATCTTTTAAGCGAGCTTTGCGCGCCTCAGGATTCGAAGTAGAAGGCTTGGACGGTCCGATTGGAAAAAGAGAGATGACGCGGGCTCATTTACGTCAAAACCAATAACCCATTCCATTTTTTCGATAATTTACAGTTGCAATTTTTCCTCAATCATCGCACGATATCTATCCGTAAATGGAATGCTTACATTTCCTAATTTTAACATCTTGTGATCGATCGCTTCAATCATTTTAAAATTTACCATGTACGAACGATGTACCCGTTGGATATCCGTCCATATCTTAAACTTTTCAACTGCATTTAACATGGTCATTCGGGAGACGTATTTTTTATCCTCCGTATGATATTCAAGATAATTACCTGATGATTTAATAAACTTGATGTCCTCGATCTTTAGCAGATGAACAACTCCATTGATATCTTTTAGCTTAAAAGAATTGTTTTCTTCTTGAATAAAGTACTTCTCTATTTTTTGACGAATCCAGTATTTAAAGTTTGACAGGCTGAAACTCAACGCCTTAATCCGAATCAGGAAATAGACTATAAATCCAAAAAGCAGCAGCACAAACAATCTGAAATCTAATGTATTGTACCATTTTTGGCGCACATGGATTGGTTTAGTCTTAATAGGATTATAGAGGTTCATGGGATGCTTGGCTCTTACTTCAAGAATATATTCACCGGCGGGGATATATTCCAAATCAATTTTCTCTCTATTGATTTCTCTCCATTCACTCTCCAAAGGATACAATCGATATTCATATGCAATTTCATCCCCAAATGTCAAATTGATGCAATCAAATTTTATGGTACGCGATTCATTTTCAAAATATGACAGCTCTTTCGTGTCCATAAGTATTTCCAGCGTATCATTCACACTGGGAGTAGGCTTGATGGAGTATGATTTTCCGTTTACAACAAAGTGACATATATCGTTTACGACACTTATTTCATTGATCCTCCCTTTGGGAATACCATGCGCCCGGCTATAACTTTTAATCAGTTTTAGTTTGTTGTCTACATTTTGAATAAGACATATCCCTGCGGCATGCGTGGCCCAAATATCTCGTCCATTAATAGCCCAATCGCTGATGTGATTGGTAGGCATTCCGTCTTCTCTGCTTAGTAATTGGGCATCACCTGTTTGGATATTATAAAGAAAAATTCCGCTTCCATAATTCACACCATACAAAAGTTCTCCATCCAAATGTAATTCTGTAATGCCACCCTTCACTTCCGGCCTATCAATGGGCATAATAGAATCTCCATAGACTTTGAACAATCCTTCTTCTCCACCCAGCCAAAGCACTCCCTCATCGTCTTTTACAAAATCCCGAGGCTTATCAATTACAAAATCAGTTAAATGCCTGGAACCTGCCAACATAAGATCAAACATATTGCCTGTTTCTATGATAGAATCCAACTTGGTAAAAACATTTAGGGCCCTGGTGCCAACCCAGGTAATTTTATCCTCTTCTTCTTCGACCATTACCTTTCGGCTAAACATAGCAAAAGTCTCATACGCATCCGTCTTAAGAATATGGATGTTGTATTTATCAAAAATCCACAACTCATCATTGACACGCACAATTTGATTAAAAAGATTTTCATCTCGTTTGATCAATTGTTTTTCCCATATTTTTTCGTCATGCACCAGTAAAGTAGCTTTCCAATCCTTTTGAATGATGAATATACTATCCTGTCCAAATTCCTCTAAATACGCAATGTCGCAATACGGATTATAAATACTTTTTTCGATATCACTATCATAATATGAAAACACACCATTTTCCCGGGTAGAAAACCAAAGATTGCCTTCGATATCTTCATGAACCGCAGTAATATCAAGACTGTCCAAATCAGCATTAATTTCGAAAGGAACTATTTCTGAATCTTTTACGCGGGAAACTCCATTTGAGGTACTTACAATGACTTGTCCCAAAGCAACACGACAATCATGAATAGGATGCGAACCATCTTTACGCTCAAGTAATTGCAACTTTTTTGTGCGAAGATCGAATACATGTGCCTCAAACAAATTCATAAGATACAGCTTGTTCCCATGGATCGCCTTTCTTAAAAGAGATTTACCAGGAGATAGAGGCACCTTCCATTTCATCTCAAACGTATTCAGATCTAACCCGATAATATAATAAGCAGAAACAACCACAATTTCATCCTCAAAAGGTATTGCTCCAAAAAAGTCATACTCAAGAGAGTCTCCTACCAAAGGCATTTCTACTACCTGGGTGGTATCTTCATCCCAGACTATCAGCTTTCGATCATGTACACCAAACCAAATTCTGTTTTTAGCATCTTCGAATATCGATACGAAGAAATCATTGCTTTTTATTGGTTCCAATTCTGGATTTGTGAATCGATTGTGAACGACATCATCTTTTATATACATCGGTTCACCATTAATATTATCAATCCAGATTCTATTCTTACTATCCTCAAAAAAATGATACACATGATGACTTTGTAAACCATTGGACCGATCAAATTTCATGATGTCTTTTCCATCATATTTGTTAACTCCATATGTATTTCCAATCCAAATGTATCCCTTGCTATCTTGAAACACATCAAAGCATCTTGTCTCCGATAGTCCCTCATCAACGGTCAGTTGTTTCAATATTTTTTGACTTGAAACAGAGGTATATACCAATACCAGTAAGCAGTAAATTATGATTCGTCTCTCCACCAAATATCTTTACCCTAAAAAATACCGCCAATGCCGGAAACGCTGTCTTATCCAACAAAAATTTTCGTCCCATATTTCAGTACTT
>JBCCVV010000235.1:0-10593 GCA_039194925.1 Bacteroidota bacterium | reverse complement strand
AGTACCATGAATTTAGGCAAAATCGATAAAACCTATTTAAAATCTATAATTAAAGAAATTCTTGAAGAGAATAAAATTATCTATTTCAATGAAAACCCTGATAAGTGAGCTATGCTAAAAAACTTATTTTAGAAGACTTTGATAAATACAATGATACATTTAAAACATTAGCCTGATAGAATGGAATATTTATTGAATGAAGATTTATGTTATAAATGTTCATTACCAACAAAAATTGACTACAGTAGATAAAGTAAAGCCATTACTTTTCACTAATCAAAAAATAGAATTAATGTATGGACACTGATGATTTATCAAGAGAATCTTATAATGGAATTTTAGTTGAAGCGGAGAAGCTGAGACATGATTTGACTTTGCATTTTGGAGTCTTATCGGGAGAATGTAAAAATGAGATTGAATTCTTAGATAAAGCCGAGAAATTGACATTAAAAATAATGAAAGCAGAAAATTGGAATCTTGACGATATCTTTTGGGGCAATCCACCGGCACAAAATGAATTAGAATTGACGTGCAAAAAAATATTAGAGAATATTAAAAAAGTGAGAACTATACCAATGGATAGACGTAGCTTTGATAAATAAAAAGAGGATTCAAGGTTGATCCGTTACATCAAAAAAAATCTAAATTATCATTTAAGATAGAATGAGGATAAAGGCTTCTCAAGACTACATCTCAAAATAATATTACTAATTCTCTTCCTCAACTGAGTACAAAACCGCATTGTCTTCCTCTTACTAATAAATCAAAGACAATGAAATCAATTTTCTACTTGGGAATCTCTCTTTTTCTAGGGTTTTATTTCAGCAGTTGTCAACAATCCATTGATAATGAGATAGAAGCAGAATTGCAGTTGTATTTCGATGCCTTTGTAGAGGAAGCCGCAATTCAAGGAGTGGAAATCTCATTGGAGGACATTGATATCGGTGGGTACATAGAAAATATTGAAGAACTAGGAACGCTTGGTCAATGCAAGTCCTATTCCAATGGCTCAAAGCAAGTAGTCATAGATGAGCCGTATTGGGCCAGAGCAAGTGATGTAGAACGGGAATACCTGGTTTTTCATGAATTGGGGCATTGCCTCTTGGGTCGTGAGCACTTGGATAGCCGGGATGCCAGCGGCATATGTACCAGCATTATGCAAAGTGGCGATGGGACGTGCAGAGGCATATATAATTTGACAAATCGGGAGGAATTGTTAGAGGAGTTGTTTGAGAACTGAGGTATAGGGTTTAGGGTACAGGGTTTAAGGTACAAGGTATACGGTTATCAAAAAATACTGAGCTTCTCAAAACCATAGACCTTATACCATATACCCTAAACCTGAATTATTAACTTTGACAGTAACATAAAATTGATATGGACAAATATTTACAATTAGATCATTTAGAGCTTTCAGAAGATCCGTCGTTTATTCGGTGGGCGAAAGGGGCTGAATCGCGAGATGACAATGACTGGGACAGGTGGCTTGTAAATCATCCGGAAATGCAAGAGATCGTCGATAAGGCTAAATCGATTGTATTGGCGATGAAGTTTGTTCAAGATCAACCAACCCCGGGAGCGGAAAACAGAGTTTGGGGTAAAATTTCTTCGGATATTAATACCAAAAAGATTGATCTGGAATCCAGACCAAAAAAAGCTGTCGTAAAACGTTTGTTGCCCTTTGTAGCGGTTGCCGCGCTGGCATTGCTCCTGCTCATCTTCAATATTGGAAATGAATACGACACCTCGGTGAATGTACCGCTTGCCAAAACCGAGACGATTACCTTGCCCGATGGATCTACCGTGGCGGTGAATGCAGATAGCAAAATTGCGTACAACAAGGCTTCCTGGAATGAAAAGAGAGAGGTATTCTTGGAGGGAGAGGCATTCTTTTCGGTGGAGAAAGGGTCGAATTTTAAAGTACTGACGGATGATGGAACAGTGCAGGTGCTGGGTACTAGTTTTAATGTGTACAGTCGAGAGGATCAATTGAGTGTGCAGTGCGAAACGGGAAAAGTATCTGTGCAAACTTCCGGGGATACGGAATCGATTCTGACTCCAAACCAATCGGTAACAGTAGAAAACGGTAAACATCAAGCAGGATTGATTACAGAAACAGTGCGCAGAAGTACTTGGAGAGATGGGACGTTCGTTTATAAAGCAACAAAAATCATCGATGTGGCTTCTGAATTAGAACGACAATTTGATATAAAGATCAACATGGATAAATCTTTGGAAGACACAAAGTATACGGGTGGTTTTAACCGATCCAGCCTTGAAACAGCACTAACAGAGGTGTTTTATCCGGTGAATATGAAGTTTGTAATCAAAGGTAAAAATGTAAATATTTCAAAATAATATGCGATTAGCCCTGTTGCTATTCTTTTCTTTCTTTACTGGTTTGGTATCCGCTCAGCGAGACATGGATATAAAGGTTACCTATGCCAATCAGGATGCCAGCCTGGAGGAGATATTTAATGACCTGGAACAGCAATATGGCATTCGGTTTTCGTACGCGACATCATCTATTCGGCATAAAACGATGAACGCAGCATTCGAAAATGAATCGATTACTAGGGTATTGGATTATCTATTGGCAAATGAGTCGATGGAGTATAAGATCGTGGCCAATAATGTATTGCTTAAAAAAACTGAAACCTATTCCTCAAATGAGGATGATTCGTATAAGTCGTCTTTGCATATTAAAGGAAAGATTACCAATTCTAATGAAGATAAAGAAGCTTTGGGCTTTGCCACCATTTCCATCAGTAATTCTTCAGTAGGCACGTATTCTGATGAAGAAGGCCGATTTGATATAGAGATTCCCGAAAAGTATAAGAACGAAAATGTTGTCATTCATTACATTGGTTTTGAAGATGAGGTGTACAAGATCTCGGAATTGAAAGATGAATTTTTGTTGGTTTCGCTTAAGAATGGTCCGGTATCTATTGATGAGATTACAATCGTCAACCGAGAAAAACCATTGAAGATTGGAGGCAATAATGGTGGCATCCAGTTGAACAAAACACAAATAGGCAGCACTACTTCCGGACTCATGGGAAAGGATATTGCGAGACAGATTCAATTGCTACCCGGAATTGCGGCACATGAAGATAACTCTGCGGCGATCAAAATTCGGGGCAGCAACGAGGATGAGACATTAATGGTTCTCGACGGAATGCCGATTTATAATGCCAATCATTATTACGGCATTTTTAGTAGTTTAAATGCGGAGTACATCGATTCTGTAAACATTTACAAGAATACCTATCCGTTGCATTATGGTGGGAAAACGGCTGGTTTGGTGGAGCTTTTTAGTGAAAATTCGCAACCCGAGAAGGTGGAAGGCAATGTGGCCATAGATTTGATGACCGCAACCGCTGAGATGCGTATTCCTTTATCTGTCCATAGCAATCTTTCTTTTGCCGGAAGATCGACCATCAGAGAAGTCAATAATCAACAATTCAATACGGCAACCAACCCTTTTCAAACAGATGCACTAGTCCAGAACTTTTCGCAAATGGTAAATGACCAGAAAAACGATCCTGATTTCACATTTTACGATTTCAATGCGAAATACCAATATCGAAATCAAAAGGATGATGTTTTTTCTTTAAATTTTTATCGAAGCGCAGATGATGTTAACAATAACTTCAGAACCGCAATTCGTGATGTCAATGATAATGAATTGAAGCTGATTGGCACGGATACTGAATCCTGGTCCAATACCGCTGCCAGCATGCTATTTTCTAAAAATATAAGTACGGGAAGTCGGTGGAATTCAACTGTATTTTTTACGCAATACAGCAATGAAGAGGTCAATGATTTGAAGTTGGATAAAAAGAGGAAAAAGGGAGGCCCCATGCCACAAGGTTTACCTGATATGGCGGATTTAAGTTCGGATCAAACCAATGAATTGATGGATTTTGGTATAGACAGTCATCTGGATTTTCGATTGGGCCCTGGAATGGCCAAAATTGGGATGATGACTACGTACCATGATATTGAGTATGAATTTTCTGACAACCGAAAAAGTAAATTGGCCGGAAGTGATGAATTCTATGAAATAGCGGGATATGCAGGATACGATTTTCGACTGGGTCGCAGCATTGATGTGAGCACGGGATTGAGGTCGACTTATTTTACCAATTTACGTGCTACTAAGTTTTCGCCACGGATTTTGGTCAACTATCTGGCCTCGGATCAGATCGCATTCAAATCTTCTTTTAACATAGAAAATCAGGTGATTCGCCAATTTGATTTTGAATACAGAGGAGAGCCAATGGCATTGTGGGTAAGTTCTGGGGGGAACGATATCCCTGTTTTGCGCTCGCACAATTATATGGTGGGTACTACGGTAAAGCTCAATCGATTTGCCGTTGATGTGGAGCTGTATCAAAAAAATATAAATGGTCAGTTGGAGTATCTGTTGCCAAATCTGGGCGAATCATCCAATACAAACGAGCAGATAAGGGAATATAAATTGTTTCGGGGAGATGGACTTGTTCGAGGTATTGATGTGATTTTAAGCTCTGGCTATAAAAATTATGATACGTACATTTCCTATACGTTGAGTAAGAGTCAACAACGGTTTAAGGAGATATTTCAGAATAATTACTTTTCTTCCGAAAATGATCGCACACATCAGTTGAAATGGGTCAATACCCTGACAACGGGCAACTTCACCTGGGGGTTAAATGGAATCTATGTAAGCGGCAGGCCGTATACCGAAATCCGTAACTTTGAAGCGCAGCAAGATCCACGAGATTTGGATCCTGATAAACGATTAAAAAGATTACCGGCTTATCACAGGATCGATGTCAGTGCTGCCTATTCTTTTTCTATTGGTTCATACAAAGCAAGTTTATTCGCATCCGTTTTTAATCTTCTGAATACGGAAAATGTACAATACATACAGGCGGTAGCTACAGACTTTAATTCTGACAATAAGATTCAAAATATCGTAGTAGGGAATGAGAGTGCGCTGCTCAATCGTACGCTAAATTTAGGCTTTCAAATTGGGTTTTGATTTTTTAACCACCCGCGTGTCGCTGAAGCTTTAGCAGAAGAACAAAGTCGCTAAGATTACAAAGGGATTCACAAAGGTCATAGCTTTTATTTGATGTTTTGGTGCTGAACATAGCGTTTGTTGTGGTTAAAACGCTCGATGTCCTCTTACGCTCAAAATCTTCATTACAAGCGAACTATTTGTTGTCGGAATCCTGGATTGTTACATCTTTCCTATGAAATGTTACATCCGTTCAGTCCCAATACCATTGAGTTTCACACATTTGAATATTGAACAGACAATTCGATTTTTTTAATGAAAGAAACTAATACTATGAAACACCGAATTCTACTTTTCTGTCTTTTTATTGGAATTACTGCTGCACATGCACAAATAACATCTACGATCTATCCACCTGATGGAACAGATTTACAACTCATCGGTTGTGATGCCGTTGACCCATTGGCAGAAGTAACTGGTCCAAATGCCGTTTGGGATTATAGTGGGCTTACGGGTTGTAATGAAGATGCATGGATCTGTACATTTCACGACGCCGAAGGAAATCCGGAAGCTGAAAACTTCCCAGATGCCAATAAGTATTACGAGATCGAGATTCCACCTTCTACTAACATCAAGATTTTTAGCAATATCAGCGATTCGGATTGGAGCATTTATGGAGTAAAGTACAATGATCTTTATGTATACTGCGATGGAGAATCCATTCTTCAATTTCCGGGCGAATTAGATCAAAATTGGATATCTCCAAATATATGGTCTTCGGCTTTTGATTCAATCTCCAACGAATCGGTCTATACGATTGATGGTATAGGCACTTTAATTCTACCAAATGCTACATACGAGAATGTCTTCAGAGTGCATAGTATGAGAGAAGAAGCTTCCGGGCTTTTTACGGAAGAAACGTACACCTATTATTCGCCGAACTATCAATTTCATTTGTTTCATATGTTGGTAGATGACGAATCCCAATATCAGCTTGATCCGAAAAAAGTTAAAGTAAGTAGCAATGAACGGACTGCTTTCAAAGAGATGATCGTTGCACCTAATCCAGTGTCTGGAAATATGGGGGTCGGCATTACATTGGATGTAGCTTCGAAATCAGAAATCGTGCTATTTTCCAATTCCGGCGAACGGCTTATAACGGTCAAAGATGCCATATTTAATAATGGTTACTATTTTTTGTCTTTTGACCAACCTTTAAATCATGGTCTCTACCTGTTACAGGTTTTGGCCAAGGACAAGACTTACACTTCCAGGTTAGTAATTCAATAAACCAAGTCTATCATTTATAATCAGAATTGAACTGAAATTCCCTTTCAACCATTTTAAAAAAAATCAAATGAGAAAAATTAACAAAACACTATTCTTTTTGGTCGCTTTTGTCATAAATCTTATGTCACAAACAACGGATGAACCGAGAACACCCAAACTGGTATTGAATATTGAGGCTTCTTCCTGGGTTCTACTTGGAGGAGTTTCTTTCAATAGCGAGGTTCTGGTTTTACATTCTAAAAAGTACAATTTTTTGGTTTATGCCCGGGCGGGTTACTTTAAAGGATACTATTTCAATGATCTTTTTGATTCCGGATATCGGAATGGGTTGCAGGGAGGATTTACATTTTTACAAAAAATAGGGAACCACTATTTCGAGTCTAATTTGGGATTATATCAACTGGATAAGTATAGGAGTTGTGGGGTATCTAATGAACATAAATTGGTGGATGAAAATAAGATTTATCCATTGATCCGATTTGGATATCGGTATCAACACCCTAATGATAATTGGATGATCACAATCAAGCTCGGATTTATGGGGCTGGGAGTAGGAGCGGGATTTGCTTTTTAATCCTATTGAACGTATGAATAAAGTAGAAATCCACCAAGTCTGAAGTGCTTGCACTTTTCTAGCACGGAGTTTCAGCCCTGTGCTAGGAATGCACCACAACCTTCAATTTGGCGGCATTTTGACCAAAAATGGTGACAAATTTGTTCGAAGTAATAAATCTAGTATGAATGATAAAACTCATTTTTACGAAATAAAATCTGCACAAGATCTTACATTCATCACCACAATGAAATTCTAGCTATTTTCGCTATTAACTACTTTTGGCACTAATGCGCAATCCATCGATCATACAAAAACTCTATACCATAGTAAGCCTGCTATTGTTGTGTAGCATCATGCTACCCGCACAATCCGATGTCGAGGCGAATGAACTGGTGCGATTACAAGACGAATATCACATCAAAAAGCTTTACATCCTCGAGGATGCAGAATGTAAAATTGATCCGAAATCTGACCTTTCAATGGTACAAGATGAGCGTTTTGTGCACTTTGATGGTGATCGTGAATTAGCGTCCAGATCTTGCTTTTGGCTGCATTTTAGATTACGGGCTGCCAGCGGTTTTGGCCATTATTTTAAAGATTGGAAGCTGTCTATTGGGGAGGCGGATTTTGCCGAAGTGATTATTGCAGATGATGCTGGAAACGTATTGCAGCGGAAGAAATTTGGTCGTTGGTATCCCAAGTCAAAGAAAGAAACGGATTTGAATTTCAAACGGCAGCGAGTGAATTTGAGTTTTGATCTTTCCGAAGAGCTTCATTTTTATATCCGGTACCAAAAGAAGGATAAGCACAAACACGTAATGGATGTCAAATTGATGAAATATGATTTTTATCAATCCACGTCTTACTTATTGGCGGCATGGCAGGATTGGTTGTTTCTGGGTTTTATTTTGACCATGATCCTGATCAATTTTCTCTTTTATTATGGTACGAAATACAAGGCCTATCTGTTTCACGGATTTTTTATACTTGGCTTTTTCATCTTCATTTTGGATTTGTATGGAGTTGCTTTGAATCTTCCTGTGATTCGTGAATATCCCTATCTCGTGCAGCTTACAGACATGCTCGGAATTGGAATAGCGGACGTGGCTTATTTCCAATTTGTTCGGCACTATCTCAATCTTGGGCAACGATTGTCTAAATGGGACTCCATTTTGAGTAAAATTGTATGGGCGAAGTTTATTTTTTATCCATTGCTAATTGTCTTCTACTACCTTACTTTCAACGAACCCTTAACGGATAAGTTATTGTTGGTTTTTCTCTTGATGGAATATTCGATCATCACCTATTTCCTGGTTTTTGAATTGAAGCCAAAGGAACGGGCGGCGATGTATCTTATTATCGGAAGTTCGATTATTTTGGTGGTACTGTTGATCAATACACTTTCACTTTTTGTGAGCATTGGCGTCTCCAAATCATTGTCTCAAATTGGAATGTTGGGTGAGATTCTGGCCTTTTCCTTTGGGTTGTCGTATCGATTCAGGCAACTGAAAGAAGAGGAAGAGCAAGCCGAAAAGATCCGCGAATTGAGCGAATTCAAATCCCAGTTGTTGACCAATATTACGCACGAATTCAGGACACCGTTGACCATTATTCAGGGGGTTTCGGAGATGTTTCAAGAGTCGATAAAGTCGAGGGTAAGTCCTCAAGAAATCCAAAAAGGGTATGATGCCATTACCCGAAACAGCAAAAGCCTGCTCAACCTGGTCAATCAAATGTTGGATTTGGCAAAGATTGAGAGCAAGAGTCTTCACTTGGATTTGCAGTCGGGAGATTTGATTGCGATTGTACGAGAGGTTGTCAATGGATTGATGAATGCCGCCCGTAAAAAAGACATTTCATTGGTACTGGAAGCGCAATTAGAGAGTTTGGAGATGGATGTGGATACACAAAAGATACATACGATCCTTGTCAATCTCATTTCGAATGCCATTAAGTTTACGCCCCAATATGGTACGGTGAAAGTGATTATAAGTGCTCATAATGGGAAAGAAGCAGCAAAGGCAAGAATAAGAATCTCGGATACAGGAAAGGGAATAGCACAAGAAGAGATCCAACATATTTTTGATCGCTTTTTTCAATCCAAGTCTGAGAATAAAAGCAATGCCGGCACGGGCATCGGTCTGTCTTTGGTCAAGGAATTTGTCGACTTGATGAAGGGGACGATTGACGTAGAAAGCGAACTGGATACCGGAACTACATTTACCATAGAATTGCCGATTACCAAAGAGGTAGAAAGAAGCCGAAATAAGAGAGAGGAGGCATTGTCCATTTTTACATCTGCGGAAGACGAGCAATTTGATTTGTTGGATCAAAAACCTGTTTTGCTGATCGTGGAAGACAATATGGATATAGTCGATTTTCTGGAGCGCTTGCTCAAAGACGATTACAAATTGGTCAAAGCGTTTGACGGGCAAGAAGGCCTGGAAAAAGCAACCTCCATTATTCCCGATCTGATCATCAGCGATGTGATGATGCCCAAAATGGACGGCATACAACTCTGCCAATCGCTCAAAACCAATGAACGAACCAATCATATCCCGATTGTGATCCTCACTGCCAAATCCGCATTCGAGCACAAACTGGAAGGACTCAGCACCGGGGCGGACGCTTACCTGACCAAACCTTTCCGCAAAGAAGAATTATTTGTCCGCCTTAAAAAGTTGAACGAGTCCCGCGCCCTTCTGCAACAAAAATTCAGTCAATTTTCGCTTATCGAAAAGCCAGGCGATCTCAAAAAAGAAAACAGCTTCCTCCACAAAGTCCATTCCGTCATCGAAGCCAACCTCACCAATCCTGAATTTAATGTGGAAGAGCTGGCTAGACAAATGCATCTGAGTCGTATGCAGCTCCACCGCAAGATCAAAGCCGTCTCCAATCGTAGTACCAGCAACTACATCCGCTCCTACCGATTGCACAAATCAAAGCCGCAGCTAGTCGATATGGCAAAGACGATCAGTGAGATAGCCTGGGCGGTGGGTTTTCAGGATGTGAATTATTACGGGAAGAGTTTTCAGAAGGAGTTTGGAGTGACGCCGAGTGGGTATCGGGAGGGGTTGAAGCGTGAGTAGATATTATTTTATCTGGAATCCTCGGTCTTTAAACGATGTATTTGGCGAGGTCTTTTCTTTGTGGTATATTTCGGATGTTGAGATAATGAAGAACCGATACCAATTTTTCTTTATCCATTTTTAGACGATTAGTATCTACATCAATACGCGTAGAAGCGATTATTTGTGGTTTATCTTAAGTAATTGATTATAAATTGGTTAAGATTGATTTGTTTGTCGATGTGTATGGTGTGGATAAAAGTAATGCGTATATTAATAAGTTAGGTGCAATTTAAAATTGTACTTGTAGAAAAAAAGTAATTAGATAGCCATGATATCGTTTAAAGAAATTAATGGACCAAAGTTTTCTAAGGGTGATAATTTCGCTGAGCTCTGTTCGATGATTATTTCAAGTTACTATCCGAATGCAAAATCTATTGATGGTAGAGGTGGAGATAAAGGAGTAGATACATTTATCGGTGAATTCGAAGGGCATGTACAAATATTTCAGCATAAGTATTATTTAAATAAACTTACTTCTTCTCAAAAAAGACATATAGCAGCATCTTTGTTGTCGGCATGTATGTATCATAATCCTTACAAATGGATACTTTGTATCCCTAAAAATCTACTCCCAAGTGAGCAAAAATGGTTTCAGAATAATCTCAAGT
>JBCCVV010000234.1:0-10667 GCA_039194925.1 Bacteroidota bacterium | reverse complement strand
TCGAGGGCGAAGGCATGCAGCAAACCTAACTTCCCTGAAAAACTGAAAAAAGAAAAAATATTATAAAACCAGACACAGTTAAATGAACTATCCCCATACGCGCGGATAAATCTATTTAATAACCTTTCGCTATCCTAAGAAAACTGTAATTGAGCAAGACTTCGGTACGCTCCATCTTTTATTTCCATCAATTCGGCGTGTGTTCCTTTTTCTACAATGCTTCCATTCTCTAAAACATAGATTTGGTCCACATCTTTTATGGTAGCGAGGCGATGTGCAATGATGATCGAAGTCCTTCCTTCCATCAAGGCATCAAGAGCTTCTTGTACTAATCTCTCGGACTCTGCATCAAGTGAAGAGGTGGCTTCATCCAGCAATAATATCTTGGGATCTTTCAAAATGGCTCGTGCTATGGCAATCCTTTGTCTTTGTCCACCAGATAATTTTATGCCCCGTTCGCCTACAATAGTTTCAAAGCCATCGGGAAAAGACTCAATAAATTCAAGGCTATTGCTTTTTTGAGCTGCTTCGATCAATTCTTCGTTAGTAGCATCCGGCTTTCCGTATAAAATATTCTCTCTAATCGTACCTCCAAAAAGAATGACTTCCTGAGGAACAATACCGATATTTTGTCTAAGGTGCGTAATATTATACTGCGTAATCGGCTCATTGTTTATCAAGATCTCACCTTTATCCAGTGGATAGAACTTCATTAATAAGGAGACTATAGTAGATTTACCACTTCCACTTTGTCCTACAAGTGCAACTTTTTGCCCTTCCTTTAATTCAAGGTTGATTCCCTTAAGAATTTCCATTTCTTTCCTTGTCGGATAAGAAAAGTGAACATCTTTATAAATGATATCTCCTTTGAGAGAAAGCGAACCAGCCGCTTTTGAATCTTTTAAATCAATCTCACCTTCAGAGCTTAATATGCTTTGTACCCTTTCTGTGGCTCCAATGGCACTGGCTAGAGTAGCATAGAGCGTCCCAAAACTGGCTATTGCACCTCCCAATATCCCCGTATAAATAATGAAAGAGAATAGATCACCAACCTCCATGGTTTGGTTTTCTACCATGAGCGCACCACGGTACAAAATGTAAAATATGCCCCCAAATAAAACGGTGACGATAAAAGAGAAAAACAATCCTCTGATCTTGGCAAAGTCCAAAGAAATCTTCACTACGCGATCCACTGCCTGACCATATCGAATAGATTCGTACCATTCGTTGGCAAAGGACTTGACTACCTGAAAGGACTGCAATGTTTCTTCAACGACTGTATTGGTTTTTGCCAATTGATCCTGTCTCTTTTTCGATAGCCGTCGGATGTATCGTCCAAAAACCATTGCCGCAATAACGATTATCGGAAAAGTAAGCAACATAATCAAAGACAATTTTGGCGTCCAAAATGCAATTATGGTAATTCCGGAAATTAGGATAACCAATTGTCTCAGGAATTCAGCTAGTGTAACTGAAAAGGCACTTTGCAATTGCTCCACATCAGCCGTTATCCTACTGGTCAACTCACCTACCCTTCTTTGTTCAAAAAATGTGATCGATTGCGTCATGATGGTATTGTAAAGATCTTTCCTTAAATCTGCCATACCCCTTTCGGAAACGATGGTAAAAAATACAGTACGGAAATATGAAAACACCCCCTGTATAAGCAATAGGATGAGCATAATCTTACCAAAGTCCTGTATTGTAAGGCCTAAATCAAACCGAGGAGCACCCGATGCAACGTTGGCCATTTCACCGGGGATTCCCATTAAAACCATAAATGCTAAACTGCCGACTACCAGCAGCAGCATTCCTGATATAAAATACCCCAGATGTGGTCTGATATATCTGAATATCTTAATAGCCTCAGAAATATTTTTCTTATTCAGGGCAACTTTTTCTATTTCGTAATTTCTTCTTCGAGACAAGGATGTGCTTTTTAATCAATTGCAAAAATAGACAAGGTTCTATTAGCAAATGGTATTTCAGTTGGACTAATAATGACTAGGTGTTTGCAAAAAAGTCTTTTATTTCAGTTGCATCACCTGGTTTTAGCCTTCCACTCAATATTAACCTTAGCTCACGACGCCTTGATGCTCCATCGTACCTTTTTTGTTCTTCAGAGCTCACAGGTCTCAATGGAGGCACCTTACACGGCGTTTTAGATTTTTCATCCAATGCAACAAACGAGAGATATGCATGATTGGATTGTCGGGGATTCCCGCCTGTAATGTCCGCTGCAAGGACTTCAACATATACTTCTAAAGATGTTGAAAATGCTCTTGTAACCACTGCTTTAATAGTAATAACATCACCAAGTCGAATTGGTTTCGTAAAGGATACATGATCGACTGATGCTGTAACTACATGCGATTCACTGTGCTTGGCTGCACAAATACCGGCCGCTACATCCATCCATCGCATAAGGTTTCCTCCCATGAGGTTGCCCAGCGGATTGGTATCGTTGGGCATGATCATCTCGGTCATAATAGTTCGAGAATCACTCACTAATTTTTCTTTCATGAAGTAATTTATACGTAATCAAATTCGAAAACTTCCGCAAAAATAGTTTTCAGTTGAACTATAACTTCCTCCATATTTACTTTTTTTCCAAGTTCCAATTGCAGAGAGGTGACTGATTTATCATTATCCATTATGCCACAGGGAATTATATGATTAAAAAAATTTGTGTCTGTATTTACATTAAAAGCGAACCCGTGCATAGTAACCCAACGGCTCAAATGGACACCAATCGCACATATTTTCCTCTTTACTGGTTTGTCTTCAGTGGGATGCAACCAGACACCAGTATAGCCTTCCTCGCGATAGCCTTGCAAGCCGTAAATCTCCAATAACTGAATGATACACTCTTCCAATAGGCGTACATACCTATGAACATCCGTAAAAAACTCATCCAGATCAAAGATGGGATATCCCGTAATTTGTCCGGGCCCATGATAGGTGATATCGCCACCTCTATTGATCTTGAAATACTCGATTTTTTCATTTCTGAGTTGCTCTTCGTCAAATAGCAGGTGGTCTACCGATCCACTTTTACCCAAGGTGTATACATGATTATGCTCGCAAAAAAGCAATTGATTGACTTGTTGTTTGTCCATTCTCTCTTCATCTGACAGACTACGCCAGGACAACTTATTATTTTTTAATCGTTCATGAAGTCTGGTTTGAAGATTCCAGGCTTCGGTGTACGAGATTCCGAAGTGGGTTGAAAATTCTACTTTAGGTCTTATTTTAGACATAATGGATAAACACTTGAAAAGCAAAAGAGATTCATACTTTACCATGAATCTCCTTTGATATTGTTTTGCGCTTTCTTCTATTAATTATTTCCAGCTCTCATTTCTCCTAAGGTCTTAATCAATGTGCCTGCTTTTACTTGATCTGTAAGATTCATTCCATTGAGCAATGACAATTCATTCATGAGATTTGCGGGCATTCTATAATCGGTAAGAATAGATTGTAAAGTCCCTGTCTTACGAGCTGGTTTAATAATCACGACTGTAGGCTTTTTATTAAGCTTATTTCGATCCGTAAGTCTTTTGAAATTGTCCATTGTTCTTTGGAAAGTAGAGAAATAACGGTTAAAGTCAGCTACGGCGCTCAACCCATGAAACTTATAAATACGACCATCATATTGGATCAAATAGGTAAGGATGCGTAAAGTAGGTGTTTGTGCATCATTAGCAGTAGTTGCTCTTTGCTCAGTAATCATGGCAATTGCATTTAACCCATTGACTCGGACGTTGGATCGGTCAATTACAGTCAATTGGTTTTTCTGAATTACCTCATTCGCAGCAGCATTCAGGTCCGTTCCCGTTGCAAGATCCATGGTCATCATTGCCTTGCCATCACTCGAAGACATTTGAACCTGAACTGGAAGATTGTTAAGTCCCCACCCTTGTGGCACAGGAAATTGAAATTTTAATTCAGGATGATAAAATATATTATTCTCTACAAATCCTTGCCTTGGGTCTTCACCGTATACAATACCATCGATCATCCTCAAATAAGAATCTCGATTTACCTGATATTGTTGATTTGGGTTCGCCTTTTGTTTCGCAGTTGCCATTTCCCGTACTCTAAAATACCGATCTCCCGGATCCGGATGAGTAGATAAAAATGTGGGTATAGATTGCCCGCTATCATCACGCATTCTTTTAAGCGTATTGAAAAAATCCGCCATCTCTTTCGCGTCATAACCAATATACGTACTATAATCTACCCCCAAACGATCTGACTCAGTTTCATTGTCTCGTCCAAACTTTAAAAACAATAGCCCCATGCCCTGACTCGCCACATCTGCAAAATTTCTGAAATCTTCTGAAACGATCAACCCTCCGACAAAAAGCGCCTGTCCCAACATTTGATTGCTGTATTGCCTGGCGGAATGCCTGGCCGTAATGTGCCCTATTTCATGGCCCAAAACACCTGCAAATTCAGCTTCATTGTTAAAATGAGCCATAATTCCACGCGTGAAGTAGACAAATCCTCCTGGAACTGCGAATGCATTCACCACTGGCGAATCGACAATTTTAAATTCATAGGGCAAATGTGGCCGGTGCGAAATCGCTGCCATTTCCTTCCCTTTCTTATTGATAAATGCCTGCAACTTCTCATCCTGATAAACGCCGTACATCGCCGTTACTTGCGGGTCATAACTTTTCCCCATATTGATCTCTTGAGATTCTGACATCAACATGAATTCTTTTTTGCCCGTAACGGGGTTTCGACTACAGGAAGAAACTACAAAAAACAGAAGGGTTAAAAAAAGTGGATATAAATTAAAGGATAATTTCATATATAGTATTTTAGAGAACACCATTATAGCCAAAGATACTCTTATGACGCAGAGGAGAGAAGAATCGATATAAATATTTTGTTAAGATTTAAATAAGCAAAAACCGGATTCTTAAGACCAATTCGCTTAGTGGAAAAATAATATATTTGCTTCTAAATTGAATCCGTCGCTTTGAAGAAACACATACCTTCTGTACTTACCTGCGCCAACCTTATCTGTGGCTTTTTGGCCATCCTATCAGGTGATTTTTATGTCAGCGGTTGGTTTATTTTTGCCGGTATGTTTTTAGATGTTGGAGACGGAATTGCCGCGAGAGTGCTCAATGCGCAAAGTGAAATTGGTAAAGAACTCGATTCAATGGCAGATTTAGTCACATTTGGTGTAGCTCCTGCATACTTGTACTTTTTACTGGCACCTGGTGACGGCTGGGGGTACTTTATTCCAGGCATTATCTTTTTGTTGGGATCAGCCTTACGCCTGGCTATCTTTAATACCTTAGAATCGAAAAAGACCTTTACGGGTCTTGCTACACCCGCCAGTGCTTTTTTCATGTTTGGAATTTTCATGTCCTATAACTCCGATGTGCCGATCATCACAAAGATGATCTCCGATGACATTGGATACTTTATTATCCCCATTTTTTTGGTGGTTATGATGTTGAGTCGATTAGAAATGTTCTCACTCAAGAGTATAAAAGCACCGATTTGGAACAATCCGTATCATATAATTTCTATTTTATCCTTTTTGATCGTATTGTTTCTGAATCCACCACTTGCACCGTGCGCAGCCGTATTGAGTTACATTATTCTCGCCTTAATCAGTGGCAGAAGTCTTCTTAAATTCACAAAACAAAAAAATCAAAAATGAGAACCGTACTATTAATTTCGAGCCTGTTTTTATTTGCTATGGGTTGCAAAAGCAAGACAACTAATGCGTCTTCCGAAACCACTTTTAAAGATGTAAATGTATCGGAGGCAAAAACTATGATTGCTGAGAAGAAAGACCTCGTAATTTTAGATGTACGCACACCGGAAGAAACGGCACAAGGGATTATCGAAGGAGCGATGATTATCGATATCCATGATCCTGAATTTGATAAAAAAATAAACATTCTCAATAAAGAGAAACCGTATCTGGTGTACTGTAGAAGTGGTGGCCGCAGTGTGACGGCATCCAACAAGATGATTGAGGCTGGATTTAAGGATATCTTCAACCTGGAAGGTGGCTACAGGGCTTGGAGTAAGTGAAGACAATTGTTGAATTGTTGAATTGATGAATTGTTGAATTGATGAGTTTTTGAGTTTTTGAGTGGCAAAGTAGTTTAGTTGATCAGTTGTTTAGTTGATCCGTTTTTTGTTGGTGCGAATCATCATGGGGGGGGTTGATATCCTTTAATTGGATCCAACAAGTTTTGAATTAAGGTTAATTTTATTTTTTTTATAGAAATCGCTATATTTGATCAACTTCCCCAAGCAATTTTCAAAAATACAAGGCGAAAAATTTCTGAATAGCCCTTTATTGGACAGGTTTAGTATTCGGAGTTAATAAGATTTGGCACCGAAATATTCCAAGTGCAATATTTGTGGAAACTCCCTAGTACACAGTGACGAGTAACATGTGCGAACGTGATTTAGATTTGGTAATTAGTAAGGATAGATTACACGTTCAGATTTTCTGACGCCTTTAAAAATTTACATTGGTATCAATTATTAGACTCGATAAATATCTAATAATATCCCCTATAATTTATTACGATATCAGAATGTTGATTTTTACAAATGGAGTACAAACAAATAATCAATTATTTTTTAAGCGGTAATTTAATAATCTACAACCTTATTACTTAAACAATTATACAGCCCAATGAAAAAGCTAAAAAAGAAAATTAAAACTACATTATCACCACTACTTGGAATGTGCTCAGTATTCCTTACCCTGAGTGCTTATAGTCCTTTTAATTCTACAAACTCGACCATTACTTCAGATAACCTTGCCGGACTGAGTATGGTAGATTGTCCCGAAGACATGCAATTATCTACAGATCCATGGGGGTGTACGGCATCCGGAGAACTGCCGATTCCGACCAATATACAAGGTTTATGTGGCGGCAACGAATTTCTCGCCGAAACCTTTCAAGGAGGAACATTAAATGTAACTGGATCTCTAGATGATAATGACCTGTCGGTATTTGCGATGGATTTTGAATCCGGGACACACATCGTTCAATATACGATAAGTGACAGCTGCGACAATGTATTTACCTGTGAATTTGAAGTATTTGTTTTTACACATGCCGCTGTTGCTGTGTCAAAGCAAAATATTGTAGTAACACTTATGAGCACATCTACCAATGATGATGCGAAGGCAATACTATTACCACTAGATTTGGATAATGGTTCATATCATCCGTGCCATCCCATTAAGTTAGAAATAAGGAGAGATATGGATTTGTGTGATATTCCTGGAAATGCAACATATAACGCAGATGGTCATCCAAATGATGGTGATCCTGATCCCAATAGTTCAAACTATGACCCTGATGATGGTCAATTGGTAGAATTTTGTTGTGAAGATTTAACGAGTCTGCTCTACGACGTAAATGGAGATGGAGTAAATGATTTAGGGTATATCAGAGTCTGGTTAAGAGTATGGGATGATGCAAACGAGGATGGTATATTTGGAAATGATGTTGACAACTACAACGAAACTTGGTCCTACGTCAAAGTCGAGGATTCATTGCCTGCTGTAATCCAATGTCCTGAAGATACAACCCTTACATGTAATTTGGATTTTATGAATCCAGATGTAGCGGGCTGGGCACAAGGCTTTAGTTCCTGTGGTGAGACTCCAGTAGAATATACCGATATCCTTGTTAACCTGAACTCATGTACAGAGGGATTTGTAACCCGAAGATGGAGTCCGATTGGACAACCAGACATCTTTTGTGATCAAACCATCACTGTGGAAGGCTTGGACTCACCCGTAATCGATATAACCTACCCAGCAGATATCACCCTATCCAATTGTCCCGATGAAACGATCTTTGGTCTGCCCACTTGGACAGCAGGACCATGTGATTTTGTAGACTATACGTTAGAGACGGATACACTTGTTTTTGAGGATGGAGCTTGTATCAAATTGATAAATCATTGGGCAGTCATAAACTGGTGCAAATATGATCCAGACAATCCATTCTGGGACGGTGAAGGCCTTTGGGAGGGTACGCAGGAGGTAAGCATCATAGATAAAACTCAACCTCAATTAGACGATTGTGAAGACAAGCATTTCAGCATAAATGATCATGATGATATTGATAATGATGGTATCGTCTGTGAAGCTAAAATCACATTGACCAATTTAGCCATTGATGAAGACAGTGAAAATTGTCCGGAAGGCTGGCTACATTGGCAGGTCTTTATTGATCTATGGGCTGATGGCCAGGAAGACATGGAACTTAGTTCCTTCCTTCCGTATGATGATGATCAATACAATGACACAAACGGCAATGGTATACCTGATATTTATTTAAGCCCAACCAACAGCAATGAGGAAGTCAATGTGCAATTGCCGGATATAGTTGCACCCTTTAGTAACCATAAAGTACGCTGGAAAGTAACCGATGGATGCAATAATGTTAAAACATGCGACTTTGACTTTATTGTAAGAGATGAAACTCCGCCCACCGCCATTTGTCAAGACACTATTACCATAGGCGTGAATCAATTCGAGCCTACTAGAATATGGGTTATTAACTATGTATCAGAAGTTATGGATAATTGTTCACCTACCGAAAACTTACGGTATACAACTACTGAAACTCCGCCTGAGGATGATCCTTCCTACGATCCGGTTCGTAGATCATCGCGATACACATTTGACATTATTGAAATTACCGATGGTTTCGTTCTATTACCCATTTATGTTTGGGATGAATATGGAAATTACACCATTTGTGAAACTCCCATTATAATTGATCAATCAATCGCTTTGGATACCGAAGAAACGACTCAGAACCAAGTCATCAAACTACATCAAAATCAACCGAATCCGTTTCAATCAAGCACTATCATTTCCTTCACCCTGGATCAAGCAGCTCCGGTAAAATTGAATATCATCAACGCAGTCAGTTCGGAAGTACTCGAAATCAATATTTCAGGAAAAGAAGGATTGAATTCCGTGACCATTGACCGTACTCAGTTTTCTGGTCAAGGATTGTACTATTATACAATGACCACCCAAAATTACAAAGCGACGAAAAAAATGATTTTAATTCACTGATTAGACCTCAAAAAGAAGTTGTTCCAACAAAAGGAACAACCTCTTTTTATGGAAATCTTTTTTCTCATATTCCATTAGTCTTCAAACGAAATTCAGTATTTGTGGATCTGCAGAGCTCATAGAATAGAATCCTACTATGGGTTCTGCCTTTTATAGTAATCCGTGAACACGGCTAAATATAGCTGACGTATAATTCAAATAAATCAATAAGCTATGAATAACGCGGATAAATAAACCGATGTAACGTAGCAATTTAATAAACCATAAGCATGGCAAAAAAACAAACTACCGCCTACTCCTTCGGAACAAAACGCATCGAAAGACTATTCACACAATGCCTGGTATTTTTCTCTGTAAGTCGCTCCCCAATAAACACATGACCTAAGTGTCCACCACAGTTGTTGCATACAATCTCTGTCCTCCTTCCGTCAGCATCAGGGATACGTTTCACTGCTCCTTCTATCTCATCATCAAATGCCGGCCATCCACACCCGGAATTGAATTTACTCTCTGAAGTATATAGCGGTGTATCACATTGTCTGCACACATAAATTCCCTGAGCAAAATGCTTGTCGTATTTGTTTGTAAAAGGACGTTCCGTTCCCTTGTGAAGGATCACATATTCCTCTTCCGGTGTAAGATCATTGTATTTTTTATCGGACATATTCATTCTTTAATTTGTGAGCAAACTTTTGCTTTAATTTAGCTACTTTGGGGTTAATCACTACAAAACAATAGGGCGCAGTACCATTTCTATTGTAATAGTCCTGATGATACACCTCCGCTTTATAGAATGTACCCGCTTCGGTAATTTCGGTAACAATAGGAACATTCCACAGCTGAGTAGCTACATTTTCTTTAGATTCAACAGCTGCCATACGCTGAGCTTCATCCGAATAAAAAATAGCAGATCTGTATTGTGTTCCCTTATCCGCACCTTGTCGATTGAGAGTCGTTGGATCATGGGTAGACCAAAACACTTCCAATAATTCCTCAAATGTGATGATACTTTCGTCGTAGGAAAACCGAATGACTTCCGCGTGCCCTGTATTCCCTGTACAAATATCTCTATACGTGGGATTATCCGTATGTCCGCCAATATATCCTGACTCTACATCAGATACACCTTCCAGTCTTTGGAATACTGCTTCCACACACCAGAAGCAGCCTGCACCAAAAATTGCTTTTTTTAATTCTTTCATAAAAGACATAACAAAATTGAATGGGAGAGGTTTAAGAAATAACATTGAAGTCGTTTAAGAACGTATGTTAAAATGATTTGTAAGTGTCACGCCTTCCAAAGTCTTGTACGGCGGACAGGCTTGATTCTCAAACTGAAGCTCTTTTTGAAATTCATAGCCAAAGCTATGGGTTGAAAAAAAGCTGAAAAGTTGGGGATCAATGACTTGCAAAGCAATTACCAATATGTGTAACTACACAGCCATATTTTTGGCAAACAGTTCATCATTATAGACCTGTTGGATAGACTCCAAGACATTACGTTCACTTTTTACCATCGTAGAAATAAATGAGCGAATATTAGCATTTACTTCTAACCAATAGGGAGACT
>JBCCVV010000233.1:0-10698 GCA_039194925.1 Bacteroidota bacterium | reverse complement strand
TTTTTTCTAATCTCAAATCATTGTAGAGACTAGTTAACTGCATATTGCTCATAACTTGTTGCTTTAAATTATATTAAATATATGAATAATGTGTAATATGTAGATATTTGTGTCCTAACGACAGGGTTTGGAATCCTGGGCTTGTGATTGGGTGAAAATCCATTTTGGCGGCACTTTTGATCAAAAGTGATGATAAAATACATTGCGACGATAGGATCAAACATATGGCTGTGTAGTTACCAGTTTGTTTTTGAATCACTTCTCGATCCGTATTGAATATATATGGTTGAATATTTCTTTGTTGGATGAAATGTTAAATTCTTTTGGTCGATGTATTCACATATTATTATCATCTCATTTTCAATTGATTAACAAAGTCTTTGCATCGCATTAACAAGGGGTGATGGCGTATAAATCTAAGTTTGTGCATATAAAAAACTAAAAGTGAAATAGCATGAAAAGATATCTGATATTGATTATAAACGTGATGGTGATATTTCAGATTCACGGACAGACGTATACGGACAAAAAAGGGAATGTCCATCTTTGGGGTAAGGTAAAGGTGGATGATTTAAAGAATGCGGAATACGGTGAGTGGTACACTCGAAATATGAAAAATTATAAAACGTATCTTTCTGAAACGGAAGGTAAATTATTCGCTGGTTGTAGCGTCAGAATATTTTTAGGAACCTGGTGCGGTGATACAAAATTTCTAGTTCCAAAATTTATTGAGACCTGGAAAGCAATGGGTTTGAAGGAAGATAAACTGGAATTGATTGCTCTGCATCACGAAGGAGACAATTACAAACAAGGCCCAAACGACGAAACTCTTGGGCTAAATATTCATAAGGTGCCAACATTTATTTTTGAAAAGAATGGGAAGGAAATGGGTAGGATTGTAGAAAGAACCATTTTTGATCTGGATACGGATTTAATGCAAATAGCGAATGGCTATCCATATGAAGAGCGGTATCAAGGAGTTGTTATGCTGCATAAAATCATGGACCAAATGGACATGGAGTCAATGTGGATAGAAGATAATGTCAAAAAAATATTCAATACAGTACGAAGAGAAGTGGCCACTTCTAGTGAATTGAATGCCTATGGATATGTGCTAAAAGCTCAGAATCAATTGGAGAAGGCACATTTTGTCTTTTTCTTAAATCGGAGAATTTTCCCTTATGATCCAAATGTCATAGATAGCTACGGAGAGATATTAATGCAAATGAATCGATGGGAAGAGGCAGCCCAGGAATTCAACGAAGTCATCCGAATCAAAGGAAGTGACCAAAACGCGGTTGAGCAATTGAATTTAATTTATTCTGAAATGAAAAAAATGGATTCCTCAGAGTGAACTGATCATGCCGATACCACAAAGTCGTTCACGACGCTAACAATAGAGTCACTTTTTAATTTGTGCCCCAATCCTTTGGTAATCAGTAGTTTGGAATATGGCCAGAGTCGATGTAATTTCCTTGAGTATTCTACGGTTACGGCATCATCTTTTTCATCATGGATGATTAAGCCTTCTGATTTATTTCGATTAAGTATATTTTCCAACCTGAAAAAGGAAAGATCTTTTTGGGTATACTTCACAAAGTATTTCTTGAAATTGATTCTTGTTCTTTTTGACAAATTCAGCATGGAGAAATAATAATCCAAAAAATCATCAATGCTATCCGGAGTAGCTAAGGTAACCAGTTTGTTTGGTTGAAATTGTGGATTTTGATTGATGTAGTACAGTGAACTGAAACTGCCAATAGAGTGAGATACAATGCTTTCGGCCTCACCGATGTGATCCATCATAGCCTGAATAGATTTTTCGAAAAGAGGTACATTTCCGATTAGACTCCCGGAATTGCCATGCCCTGGAGCATCAAAGGAGTAAATTGTAAACTCATCTTGAGGTAGATTCTCGATGTATTTTTTCCATCGGTAGGTATTGCTTTGCCAGCCATGCACAAAGAGAATGTTTTTTGGTCCATTGCCCCATCTATAACACTGAATTTCAAAATCATCTACGGGCAATTTGAATTGATGCGCCGTATCCAAAAAAGCTTGTTGGCGTTTGGTAATTTTGGCCTTGAACGGGTAACAAAAAATATAAAACGCATGCCTTCCTCCAATCTTGGATGAGATTAGATTGATGAGGTTCAAGTAAATGCTTAGTGATTTTAGAATCAGTGTTTTCATGTTTTTAAAATTTTAGATACCAATCGGTATCTTTATGGCTAAAAAATTTTATATACTTTTATTTTCAATATCTCTCCTCAAAAAATTAATTACAGACATGAGGTGGTGATCATTGTCTGTTACCTGCATCATCATAATCCCTCCTTCTATTGCGCTGTACATCATAGTGGCATATTCATCTACATCGATATCGTCAGGGAATTGATTTCGATCTATCCCATTCTGGATCACTTGCGCTATTCCTTTTAACAATCCCGTCATAATGTTGCAAACGACCTCCTTTAACACTGGATCGGAATCATCGGCTTCAATTGCTGCATTCATAAGCGGACACCCCCCTTCAATAGGAGGATTCAATCGGTACTGAGCAAAGTAATCCAGGATGCTCCAGAGTTTTGATTTTACGTCTTTAGCCCTTTTTATGTCTTTGGTCAAAGAATTAAATACCTTATTCGTCATCAAGGTCAAACATTCTTTTTCCAATTCAGATTTATCTTTGAAGTGCTTGTAGATTGCACCTTTTGTTATGCCCGCTTTAGATGTAATGTCACTTATAGAAGTAGCCTTGTATCCTTTTGTGTTAAACAGGACACTAGCAGAGTTAATAATTAATTTTCGCGTGTTTTCCGGATCTCGCATGGTACGAAGATACCAAATGGTATCTAAAATGTCAAGTTTTTATTTCATTAGTTCAATCTGGGGTTTCAAAAATGAGGTCAGGGGTATTTGCTTTGAGTGAAATCAAAACAGTTGCATTGACATTAAAACAAGGAGGTAAGATTGCGTACTACTTCAAAACGCTTCTTAGAATTTTGACCCATAAGTTCCATGTGGTGCGTTTCGAATCACCTGTAATGTGATTATGCATTTTGTCTAATCCATCTTCAATTAAAGCATCGTGTAGCCATCTGATTCCAAAATACCATTGAAGCAACGCAAACCCTCGAGCCTCCATTTCAATCGTATGAACCAGTTCTGTTTTTTGATGGTCTAGCGTATTCAATTCAAATTTGTGCACACCTTTAAATCCTTTAGGTTGTGTAAATCGGAATACAAGAGTTTTATTCGGTATATAAGATTCAACAAAATAACGAATGGGACCATGTCCCCCTTTGGACCCTTCCTTGAGTCCATTATTTAATTTCATTTTGGGCCATTTCCCTTTTGGCCATATTAGATCATTCTCGCTGGCGATGGTAGATAGTAGATCGGTAATATCTTCAATGGGTACGTAGAAAGTCCTTTTGTGAACATTAAGTATTTGCACAGTGTAATGGTATTGTCTATTTAAGTAAACAATTGGAGACTCCATTGTTTCAATTTGGAAGGAGCATTAATTTCTGAATTTTTGCAAGCGTACCAACTTTACAATTCGGTCAAATCTCACCAATGTTTTTCTTTATCAATATGATTTACAGATTCCCCTGATCAACTTGTTTGTGTGCGTAGTCTACAGCTCTGGCCGTCAATGCCATGTACGTAATGCTTGGATTTTGAGTTGCAGAACTAGTCATACAGGCTCCATCCGTAACAAAGACATTCGGTACATCATGCATCTGATTCCACTTATTGAGAACACTCGTTTTTGGATCACGCCCCATTCTCGCAGTTCCCATTTCATGAATACATGCCCCAACTGCAGTGGCGTCATTCCACGTTTGTATGTCCTTAAATCCTGCTGCTTCAAACATCTCCGCTGCACATTCAACGCCATCCTTACGCAAAGCCATTTCATTCTCTCTTAGCTTTGCGTCAAAGGTGATGATCGGCATTCCGTATTTATCCTTTTTATCAAAATTGAGATACATTTTATTGTCATGATAGGGCAGGATCTCGCCAAAACAGGTCATACTTATTTGATAGGGTCCTGGTGTGAAAATGGATTTTTTGAGCTCTTCTCCAATGGTCTGAACACTGCCTCCGATAGATCGGTTGGCACCTCCTTGATATCCAAAACCACGAACATAATCTTTTCGCTTGGTGGCTTCGTCAATGTTTCTAAATCTGGGGATATAAAATCCGAGCGGTTTTCGTCCTTTGTAATATTTATCTTCAAATCCAGGAATTTTGGCGGAGGCACCCATTCCGTAGTGGTGATCCATTAGATTATGACCAAGCTCTCCTGAGCTGTTCCCCAAACCTGTTGGAAATTCGTCTGATCTACTATTCAACAAAATCGCTGTAGTCCCCACAGTACTCGCATTGCAAAAAATTATTCGCGCAAATAATTCCAGTTCTTCTCCGGTTACTGTATCTTTTACGCGTACGCCAGTTGCCCTGCGAGATTTTGCATCAAATGCGATTTCCGTCACAATACTATCTGCTCGAATGGTGAGATTACCAGTATCCTCAGCTACGGGTATGGTGGCAGAAAGGCTACTAAAATATCCACCCAATGGACATCCGCGCCAACAGCGATTACGGGTAAGACATGTACCTCTCGTTCCCTTGTGTACTTCTGGGTTGTACTTCGTAAGATTTGCAACTCTTCCGGGTGTGACAACTCTTCTGGGGTATTTTTTAGCGACTTCTTCTCTGAAAAATTGCTCGGCACAGTTCAATTCCATGGGAGGAAGAAAAACACCATCCGGTACTTGCTTTAACCCTTCTTTCTGACCGCTTACACCTACGAATGTTTCCACATAATCATACCAGGGGGCAATGTCCTTATAACGAATAGGCCAGTCTACAGCGATTCCCTCTTTTGCATTTGCCTCAAAGTCTATATCGCTCCACCGGTAGCAATGCCTGCCCCACATGATTGATCTTCCACCAACGTGATGCCCTCGAATCCAATCAAACCGTTCGACCTCATCGTAAGGATATTCATCATCTCTGGCAATCCAATGTTTATTGTCCTCGTGTACCCACCAATGCAATCTATTTTGTTTGAAATAATGGGCAGCGACTTCTTCCGCAGTCACTTTGTTTTGGTTTTTAATTTCCCAGGGATCCAGATCGGCTGTAGGGTATTCTCCATGAAGTACCATCCTTCCTCGTTCCAGCATTAGCGTTTTATGGCCTTTGGTACATAGCTCCATTGCCGCAAAGCCTCCACTTATTCCAGAGCCAATAACAATGGCATCGTACGTGACTTGCTCTTTTCCTTTTTGATTAAAACTCATAGTGCCCATGCTTTTCCACCTACACTTTCCAATGAAATACAACCTTCATAGGGACCTGGAACAGGTAGATAATTTAAAAAATTGATGGCGATTTCTTCTGTGCTAAGATAATAGGCGATCGTTTGTTGCTTGAGTGATAGATATCCCTCTTTGGCATCTTTATGCTCAGGGTTATCAGAATCCGAAAGTTTGTTTAAAATGTCTTCTTTTTGAGACGTGCTTAATAGATTGAAAGGCTTCTCACTTGCTTGCTTCATCAAATGGTTGGAGAAGCTTAAAAATTTGGCTGCATATTCGTTCTGGTCCTTTACAGCGTAAACTTCACCTACCATTTGGTCAATTATCAGGTGGACATTAACGTCAGTGGCCGAAGGACTGTCGGTTTTAGGAAGTATGGCGTCGACAATTAAACCGATTAATTCCATTTGCTCCTTATCAAAAAAGTAAAGCTGATCCGATTTGACCGTTTTAGTATTTTCTGACTTACAGCTTTCCAAAGAGAGCAATAGTGGTGTGCTGATTGCCGCTCCGGTCAACAAAGCTGTATATTTTAGTATTTCTCTGCGCTTCATTGTCGTATCATGTTTGTCGGTGGTTCGAGTAATTTTCAAAACCACTTAATTGTCAGATTAATCAGTTTTTGTTTGAAATCATTATAAGGAGGAAGTAGGAGCTCCAGGGCATTCGGAATATGCTGCTTCAATACCCCACGTTTATTCGAAAATGCTTCGAATCCAAACCAACCATTTCCTTTTCCGATTCCACTGTTATTCGATCCTCCAAACGGAAGGTTTGTATTGTAGAAATGGACCCCGTTATGATTGATGCAAGTGCCTCCAGCTCTCGTATTCTCAATGATTTTGTCTGTATTCTTTTTGTTTTTGCTATAAATATATAATGCCAGAGGTTTTTCTCTTGAATTGATCTCTTGGATCACCTCATCGAGATCGGAGTATCCATAGACTGGCAATACAGGGCCGAAAATCTCTTCCGTCATAAGGGTTGAATCTTTGGGAACATCTGTTATAATCGTTGGGGCGATAAAATCGGTATCCGAATCTGTATTTCCGCCATATTCAATTTTAGCTCCTTTCTCAATCGCATCCTGGATGTAGCCATTTACCCGATTAAAATGTTTTTCATTCACCATACGGCAATAGCTAGGCTCTTGGGTAGAGTCTTTGGTGTAAAATTGATCAAGGTAATGCTTGATACGATTCAAAAACTTCTCTCTTTGGCTTTGATGTACAAAAATATAATCGGGCGCAATACAAATTTGACCATTGTTGACAAATTTGCCCCATGCGGTTCTTCGTGCAGCGGTATCGATATTAGCCGTTTCGTCTATAATCGTCGGCGACTTGCCTCCAAGTTCGAGGGTCACGGATGTAAGGTGTTTAGCCGCTGCTGTCATTACAATTTTTCCGATTGCCGGAGCTCCCGTAAAGAAAATATGATTGAAAGGCAGATTCAAAAGAGCTTGGGAGGTTTTGATTCCTCCCTGAACCAACGCCACCTCACTGGGGTCAAATACCTCAGAGATGATCTTATGCATAATGTCAGAAGCGTTAGGAGTGTGCTCCGATGGCTTTAAGATTACCGTATTACCAGCGGCAATGGCGGATACCAAAGGCCCAAAGGTGAGATTAATCGGAAAATTCCATGGAGAAATGATCAGAACAACACCTTTCGCCTCGAAATGGATGTAGGAACTTGAGCCCATAAGTGCCAAAGGTGTCGATACTTTATGCTTGCCCATCCACTGATGCATGTTGCTTATTGTATGCTTGATTTCACTGGTAACGGGATAGATTTCTGTAAGATCTACTTCGCTCGGATGTTTTTTGAAATCATTGAACATAGCCTCTTTGATGTACGATCTGTACTTTAGGACAGCTTTGTGCAATTTTTTCAATTTAGCAATTCGTTCTTTTGAAGAGGTACTGGCTACCATGAACTGATGCTTTTTTTGTAGATCAAAGATCCGGTTGATCTCTGCATTGGGTGTTTCCTTTACGGTAGTAGCTGGCGAAGTAGTCATATTTCCAAAATTTACCCCAAGTTAAGAAAATATCATGGGTGTACGTTTTCAATATTGTACCAGAGCGTATAGTAGTCTATAAAATAGGCACAGACTATACTATTTTTGGATTCAGTGAGATTTACTTGATCAACCGGGTATGGGGATAAGCATTAAACCATGCAAACCAAAAAGCATTATGAGATGGTATTCTCTCTAGTTTTTCTCCTTTTGGCCCCACCAATTGATCTTCCTCAACCCTCCATGGATTCCCTTCACTATCTTTTAAAGTTCCATTTTTGTACGATATGAAATTAATGTTTGCAGCGCTATACGCTCTAGACCAGCCATCTTTTTCAGCCAATACAAGAATACTTTGATCCGCTATTTCAACTTTAATTAGTCTTTTCTTTTTTAAATATTTGATTGAAATGGCCAATGGATCATTTTTGTACCCATTTGCTCTAATCACCAAAACTTCATCTTTATTTTTGAGACTGCGGTCGATTTTCGGTACAGGAAACATCAAATCGTCCGTAGTAAAATAAGACTTGTACGCCTCACCTTCGTCGTAATTTCTATCATAACCTGTATTCAAAGAAAGGACTTTGGTGTTGGGATGAGCAGTTTTCCATTTGCCCCAGGTCGTAGTAACTGTAGAATAGGAAATCAACTCTATATTTTGCCGGGTCAAAGGTCCCAAAACGGGTTTTCCTTCTATTGTTGACCATAAGGATTGCGTTTCTTTGTCATACATTAACTTGTTGGATTTGTACAGAAATCCACTGGTTCCCAGGTCATGAAAATTGCCATTGTGGACCATGTTGTAAGCAATCATAGTTCCGCATAGCGTGCAATACACACCGGCGATTTTTTCATTTGCTATTTTATCTACAAAAAATTCATGCCAGGCGAGGATACGTTTTGGATAAGCACGATGTTCCTCACCAATTGAAATGGCGAAAACTATGTCATCATTGGAAAGATAACCGGCTTCTTCTGCTGGAATCATATTCGGATAACGCAAGGGTGGAATTCCATCTTGAAAAACACCTCCCCATACAATTTCGTCCAATCCGATTTTTGCCAAATTATCTCGTGCTTCAAAATACGCTTTAAATTTTGGGTCTACATGTTGATACAATTCAGCTTTGACGGCCGCATATGAATTATCGTACGTAGATTCTTGTTCCCACATCGATTGCAGTCCCTCATAGTAAGTTGAAACACCGACTTTTTCTTTGAGAAGTGCGGTTAGTTCTTTGTGAATGTTGTCGTCCTGATTAATCCGCATCAGGTCGAGAAGTGGAGCCAGATATGCCATTTCCCAATTTTTATCAAGATGATCAAAGGCCTTTATTCGAATGTTCTGATCTCCATAGATAATATCTTTGAATACAGAAAGAGAAGATTTTGGAGGGATAGAGTCAATCTTTTTTTGACTTTCTGTCTTTTTTGAATGAGCCTTATGGTAAGGCACATAACTTTTCGAATTGTCAATACTATAATCTAATGGTAGCGTTTTTGCCATACGTTGGTCCGCCCAAAATCCGTACTCTTGCATAGCCTTATGATTCACCACGTTTCCGTGTTTGTTGATAATGAGAGATGGCGTGAGTTTGTAGAGATAAGAAATTGGATGAGAAAGACGTGATGAAGAACCATGATCTCCTGGATTGAGTCGATTTCTTTCTAATCCTCCTTGTCGAACTCCCGATTTTTGATAATAGATCTTTTTGATTCCTGTATGTTTGATCTCTAAAAATTTGTCAAATGTCACGAGATAATGCTGGGAAGTGCTGTCGTAATAAACAATATCTTCTACCTCAGGAATGCTTTGTTCCTTGAAATTACCATTTTTATAGCTTACGGTACGTATCTTGTATTTACCTGTTTCCAGGTCATTTTTTATTAAATGTTTGAAAAAATGTCTTGGACTTTGCTTGTAAATTTTTTCTCTGTTTTTACTTACCTTTTTACGATTTTTCTTGGTGGAAATATCAACAAATTTGGCATGCCCAATAAACTTCTTAGAGCCGTTTTTTTCAATGGTCAAATTTTTCAAGAGAAATTCAATACGATACCCCAAATGATCATTTTGAATGGAGATCATATCAATGGCCGTAGTAGTAAATACCTCATTTTCTGATGAAAAGCGAAGCACTTCGGGATTAAGGATCTTGCATTTGGAAGCTTCTTTTCCAGTACCTATCAGTACTTCTTTGAATTTTTTAAATTTTTTTTTCCATTCTTTGGATCGTTTTTCCTCTACTACTATAGCATCCATATTAATGCCATTGGGCAAAAGGAAGAGGGTGTCATTCTTAGTCATTCGCAACGCTGTAGAATAACGCAGTACTTTGGTGTCGTAAGCCACATGAGAAACGATAAGGTCCTCTTTTAGCTCAGATGGAATTGACAATTGGATGTTGCCATTTTTATCGCTTATGGCACCAAAACTTGAATTGCTGACAAATACATGTGCATCTGAAATGGGAGTAGAAGTTTCTTGATCGGAGAGCACGAATTGAAAATCAGAGAATTGCGCTTGCACCTCTATAAACCCAAAAAAGATTAGTAGCAAACCAGAAATTCTAAGCATTATTATATCAATCGTTTGAACAAATATAAGAAGAGGTGAGCCGACTTATTGTCCTACGGTTTCTATTTCCAGGGAATAAAAATGGTTATTTACCTGGAAATTTCTGGTAAAGACCTTTTGTGAACTCTATCAAATACAAATGTGGAATAGGATATGGGAAATCACCGTAAACAAATTTTCCTTTTTCTACCTCTTTCATGCAATCAAAGGTGTTGTAGGGAGAATAATAGTATTCCCGAAACGCTGTCATTTTCATACCCAAATTGACATAAGGGATAGTTACTTCTTCCAAGCTATGTTGCCAAAAATATTCTTTTCCCACATAGTCTGCCTGTTGATCAGCATATGTGCCTGTCGTTTCTTCTTCATACATTTTGACATTGTTATAGCTATAACGTATTTCCTGACTGGGGAAATCGAATAAATTCAGCACCGGATGAAATTCGACACTTAACGTTTTGCCTCCTGGATTGAGTCTGGAGTGAACAATTTCGGCCAGTGTACTCAAATCGGGCAACCAGCAAATGACTCCATACGTCATAATGATCAAGTCAAAGGTGTCCGTTATGAGATCGTTTATACGATAGGTTTCGGTTTCGATGAAGGTAACATCGGTCCCACAGATTTCATTGAATTCTCTGGCCTTTATAATGGCTTTATTGGATATGTCTGTTGCGGTGACTTTCGCACCCATCCTGGCCATGGAGATGCTGTCCTGACCAAAGTGGCATTGGATGTGCAGCACCTTTTTACATTTT
>JBCCVV010000232.1:0-10735 GCA_039194925.1 Bacteroidota bacterium | reverse complement strand
GTAAATCAGTTTTAGGGTGTTTTCAAGCCATACAATTTAGATCGCTCAATTGGAATGATAAAAGTATTATTTCTTATCATAATATGTAACAAGTTTAGCATTTTTATTTTATAAATTTATCTAAACTTACGATGAATCAGAGTACGTCTCCTACCGTCATAAATTCATCGCTTTTAAGATTAGAAATACAGGCAAAACCAAATACATAGGATAACTAGATACATAGGAAAACAAAAAGCTCAGAGACTGAGACCTTTACGAACCTGGAATAACAAACCAGAGAAAGAACCACTAAGCGCAATTTAATTTTTTTGAATTCTGCTTTGTACCGCAGGCCCTCCAGAAAATGATTAAAAAAGTTTGGTATCTTATTCAATTATTATGAAAATATTCTTGCTAAAATAGGAATAGCACGTATTATATTCAGGATACCTACATGCTAATGTAGGTCTTACAACAAATTGAATAAGCTTACTTTGTATCATGGAAAATATACAACTATGTATTGTCGAAGATCGACCAGTAATAAGAGAGAGTTTGGAAAAGTATTTCAGTCAACATCCATCGATTCAAGTGAAGTTGGTTGCTGAAAGTATTGAGGATTTTCTTTCTCAAATACAATCCGAAATACAATCCTTAATTAATCTGGTGCTTCTGGACATCGGGCTTCCTGGGATGACAGGTATTCAAGGCATCCAACATATCCGTCAGCATTTACCGGAGGCCGACATTGTAATGCTTACTACATTTGAAGATGATAAAAACATCTTTGACGCTTTGACCGCGGGAGCTTGTTCGTATATCTCAAAACGTACTTCACTGGCCAAAATCCAAGAAGCCTTGTTCGTTGTGCATCGCGGTGGATCGTACATGTCACCATCCATTGCACGAAAAATAGCAAGATATTTTGTACCCAAAGTGAAACAAAAGAATGATTTACTTACTCCAAGACAATTAGAAATTGTAGATGGCATTGTAGATGGATTAAGCTATAAAATGATTGCAGATAAGTTGGATATTTCCATTGATACCGTACGATTCCACATAAAGCGAATTTATCGTGCGCTCGAAGTCAATAGCAAAGCAGAAATCATCCGGAAATCTCTGGATGGAGATATATAATTTTCATTAAAAACACCATTAACACAATTAACTATGTTTTACAAAATCAACGACAATGCAATTAATTTAATCCCAGCCATCTACGATACCATTCCAAAAAGTGAAAGCGATATCCGCGGATTTTTTCGAAAAAGAGATATTGAAACGATGCTCGCGAAAACCGACTGCGTTGGACTAAGGTTTTATAACATCAACAAAACTGCCACAGAATCTTTCAAACTAATAGCCGCAGCGGCTAAAGCGGATGGGACGGAACATACCGACCATTATATAGTGAGCTTGGATATCAATGCCTCTGACCTGAGCCAACCTGCCGCTGCAATTACTTCCGATAGAAATAGCGCCAGAAACAAAACACCAAACAGCCTATTCGATCAAACCATGTCATTTTTTAGTGCAACACGGCTCAATGCGGGTTTATCAATAGGAGCCGACGGGCTGGTTTTCTATCAAACAAACATATCAAAAGTAGGAAATAGTATTTTGATAGCAAATGGTCAGGGACACCTTATTGACCCAAATATTGATTTCAAAACGCACGTTGCAGTACCTGTATTTTTGACAAATGGACGTATTTCCTCGCGAGAGGACGCTGCCAATTTTTTAAGTATACATCCTTGCCCAGGTCATTGTCTAGGCGGCAACAATGCTATAGTGTCGCATCCTCCTGTAGGAACTAATTTAGCTACGGACCCATATTTATTTGATTGGAGACCAAATTAGATTGCTAAATTCGCAACAAATCCATCTGGCGCATCAAAACATCTAAATACATCCTAAGTTTTTTATTAATGTTCTGTGGTTTGCATGCCGAATCGCAGAACATGGGCTTCACCTTTCATGAATTAAGTGAAAAGGATGGTTTGACCCAAAGCGAGAAATATTTTTTCACAACCGATGGGAAAGGATTCGTATGGATCGGGAGCGATAATGGTCTACTTCGTTTTGATGGGAAAAATTTGGTTAAGCATCTAACTAATCCCGACACTCCTTATTCACTCATTGAAAATAAAATTACGAGCCAATGCTTCGAAGACATTGAGGGTAATTTATGGTTTTCCACCTTCGGAGCATTAAATTGTTATCATCGTGCATCCAAGTCTTTTTCATCGTTTGCGCTAAAAGAGGATATCAAAAACTACCATTTATTTCATGTTTACAAGAAGCGCTACTATCTCAGAATCGGAGCAGGTGACGATGGATATTTATACGAATTTGACTGTACAAATAATACGTTCACCAAAAGCACCCAGCTCAAAGGAGAATCCTGCATTACAATACTTAATGCAGATGGAAAACTAAACCAAATCCTTTCTGTGTCTTTGCCTAATCAGCCAGGTATGGATTGGCTGGATGTAGCCAGTGGCAGTAGAGTTCATGTTGATTTTCCGAAATATGCAAATGGGGATAACTTAGCCTTCCCCAGTGCAACCAAAACTGCATTTATTGACCAAGACGGTAAGGCATGGGTTGGATTGTATGACGGAATAGGCGTTTATAATCCCGGAGACTCTATTGGTCTGGTACATTTTGAACGGCATACCTCAATCATGTCCGATATTGGATGGGTCAAAGCCATACACAGATATGATGACCAATATCTTCTGGTTGGATCAAACAATGGATTGTTTCTTTTTGATTCAGAGTTGTTGAGATTCGTCTATCAATTCAAAGAGAATAAGGGAGCTAATTTCCCGTTGACCTTGCGAGGAGTAAATAATATCCATCTGGATACCTTTGGAAATCTATGGTTATCGGGCATAGACCAACAAGTGGCATTCTCAAATATATACAAGAATCGATTTTACCCATTGGATATAACCGCAGGAATCTCATTCATCAATATTCATGAGGACATCAATGGTGACATTTGGTGCAGTTCTATTGATTCGGGCACCTATGTATTCACTCCTCAAAAAGAATTAAAATTTCGGACTAGTTTACTTAGAAACAGCAACAATCGCAGAGGCTCTAACCCACTACCTAATATTGATTTTTTCATACATGATCAGAACTCTGGATGGTGGGGAAATCTGGGAAATTACTTCTTTCGATGGAATGATGAAGATAGTGAATTTAACATTGATTTGTCCTACTTCCTTGGCGTTGCGCATACCGAATTCGATCGAATAAATTATTGCTACACGCTTAACAACGGCCAAAAAATCGTAGCACTCGGCAACTCAGTATATGAACTACATCTGGATAAAAATCGCGTAGACACCCTCCCCTGGTATTCGCTTGACAATTTTGATATTGATATGATAAAAATGATATATCAAGACAAAAAAGGACGAATTTTTATCAACGATGAATATGGCAAGCTCCTCGTATTCCAATTAAACGAATCTTATTTGACCCTTTTTGCACAGCGTGAGGACATGGGGATCATCAATGCGATTCAAGAAGACGTTGAGGAGGATAAAATATGGATAAGTGGAACGCGTGGTTTGGGCTACTTGGACAATGACTCTCTGAACTACGTCGCTTTAAATCAATTCGATTCAGATGTGAACCTATACGATATAGTCCAGGACCAAATGGGTCAACTTTGGTTGCCCTCAAACAAAGGCCTGTTTCGTTACAATCCCAAAAAGCAAGAACTTCATAATTTCACAACAAGTGATGGACTTCTTTCCGGTTTATTTAGTGAAAATGCAAGCTTGAGGTCTTCCAAAAGTGGAGAAATATGGATTGCTGGCAAAAATGGAATTAATGTTTTCGCGCCTGATAAAATCTCCCTTTTACAAAATCAACCAAAGGCACAATTAATAAATTTACTGATAAACGATGAAGAGTATTCTTTAGAACAAAATATCACGGAGACAAAATCATTAGCCTTACCTTATACTCAAAATACGCTATCCTTTGAATTTGTGGCATTGGATTATGCTGATCCGTCACGAAACGAATTTGTACATCAAATGATTGGATTGGACGACACTCCAGTTTCCAATAGCACCAGAGGTTTTACACGCTATGGCAATATACCTCCGGGAGATTACACCTTCAAACTTTGGGCTACGAATTCGGATCTGGTATTGAATGATGACCCGCTGGAAATTCTCATTTCTATCTCTCCTCCATTTTATCAAACCTGGTGGTTTTATTTGCTTTGTCTTGCATTCATTTCATCAATTATATATGGAGTATTTCAGTATCGAATCGCACAAATACTAAAGGTAGAACGACTGCGCACACGTATTGCCAGCGATCTGCACGATGATGTGGGTGGCATCTTATCAGGTTTAGCCATGCAATCCGAACTTTTAGAACTAACAGCGAAGGATGAAGATAAAAACAAACTGAAACAAATTGCTGATATGAGCCGCAGTGCCATGTCTGGGATGCGTGATACCGTGTGGGCCATAGATTCCCGAAAAGATAAATTTGAAGATTTGATAGACAGGATCAGAGAGCATTCGGAGGAGGTCTTAATACCGAAAAACATGAGTTATGAGATTGATTATAATGACATACCATTAACACTATTATTACCTCCACTTGTTCGTCAAAATCTATATCTCATCTACAAAGAAGCCGTCACCAATTCGGCAAAACACTCCAATGGTAATATCGTCCATCTAACTATTAAAATGGATAAGTCTCAATTTGAAATGCGCATCCATGACAATGGCACATTCAAAGAAAAAAAGTACAGATCAACTGGACTGGGGATGAGCAACATGAAAATGAGAGCAAAAAATCTGGATGGAACATTAGAAATCAATACTGATGCTGGTTTTGAAATAGTACTGACCATTCCATCGTTCAGTTAACCCATCTAAATTCGAGTATTCAATTCTCAAGACTCACCTATTTTAACTTCAATTTTCTAAAAAAGTGGTTATTACTCCATAATCACAAAAATACAAAATCAATTCAATCGACTGACTAACAACAACTTATACAACAACTAGCAGGTAATTATCCAAAACTCCCCCATCTGACCACATCAAAATGTAGATCGACCGTCTTCCTTTATCCTTCATCTTTGGAATGTCAATAACATCAAATGACAATTACTCTATAACCCTTTAAATAAATAATTATGAACCTCTTTCCAACATTACAACAAATCACTGCTAAAGATAAACTTGACACGTTTTCAAAGATGTATTTCAGCTGTTCGGGCTTACCCATCCCAAAAGAATATATGACAAATGAAAAGAATCGAGTTTTTGCGATTTATTGGAGAAAGAAGATCATAGGTGGTTTTATTCTGGGACGAGACACAAACTTCCGAACAATTCAGTTTTTTGCCAAGCAGGAAAAACAGCAATCCGTCATTTCTAAATTAGAAGAACTGGAAAAATATACTGAGATCACATGTTTCTGGATCGGTAGAAAAAACAGAACCAATACATTCCTAAACATCTTTGTTTGGTTGTCGATGACCTATGCCCTAAGAATGTATGGAACGGAATACTTTTTATTTGGCACATGCTCAAGATCTTTGGCCCGGCTGTATGCACAAACTCCCAAATCTATCCAGATTCATCGAGACAGAATCAACAAAAAAGCAACGTTTATTTTTAAGGCGCATAGAAGTACTTGTGTGACGGGCATGCTTGAGATCATAAGTCATAAAGTCAAAAGGATAATCAAAACATCAGCACCGCAAAAGGCGTTTCCCCGACTATTAAATTTTGTAAAAGCAATAGTTCAATCCAATGCTGTGTCGCATAGCCCTAATTAATCAATCTGGAGGGGAGAATAGAAAGGTGCGGTAAGAAGCACCTTTCTTGTTTATCTATTTAACTTGCAAGAGGTGCATCTTCATCCCCTCATGTGAAGCCATAAAACCCAATTTCTCATAAAATCGCAAAGCTTCTGGTCTTTTTTTGTCTGTGGTCAATTGCAAAATATGCGCTCCCCTTTCTTTGGCTCTTTGAATTGCCCATTGAAACATTTGTTCACCAATGCCTTTACCTCTTTGATCTTCTCTTATACGTACTGCTTCGATTTGGGCTCGAACACCTCCTTGATACGTCAGATATTGTATAAACGAAAGTTGAAATGTTCCAATGACTCTTTGATGGTCATCAACGGCTACCATAAGTTCTTGATTAACATCATTGATAATCGTATCAAATGCCTCATAATATTGAGTAGGAAGAGGGTCTTCGAATTTTTCTCTTTGTGCTCCCAACTCATCATTTGCCAGCAATCGAACGATTTCCAGTACTTCTCGTCTTGTTGCTTTTCTGATTATAACACCATCTTGGGATAAACGATTGGCTTTATTCTCAATGACCATATAGTACCGTACATTTATTAAGAATCTTTTTCATATAGATACTATATATCAGTTTACAGAAGCCCTTCAAAGACATGGTATTTTGTGATTACGTCTAACTAGGCTTTCTATTACTTAAAGAAACTATAAATTTAAGATTTACTTTAAAAACTGGCTTCACCTAACCTTTGAAATCGATCTTTCGATGAGCTCCATCGCAGTAAGGTTTGTTACTTGATGCTCCGCATCTACAGAAAGCAGTAGTCTTATTTTTCACTTCTTCACACCCCTTTCCATCGGTAACAGATAGTGTTCCGTAAACCAGTAAAGGACCTTTTTCCATTACCTCTACATTGATTTTTGAAGTATCTGATACTTCCTGCTTCTCACCTTCCATATAATACGTCAATGCACCACTTGGGCATTTCTTTATTTGGGCTTGTAATTCTTCTATAGTTGCATTCTCGGCTTGTATCCATGGTTTATCATTTGGTTTGTACACCTGCGGCAAGGCATTAACACATTCTGCTGCATGGATACATTTCCCTGGTTCCCAAACGATTGTGAGTTCTCCATTTTTATATTCCTTGGTAAGCCCTGCCATAATTGTCTTGATTTTTAATTAATAATTTAAGATTTATTGTTGAAGGTAATTATAATTTATAAAATGGAATAGTCCTTTTGTTTGTTCATTTGAGTTACAATCCTTTTGCAAAGTATAGTACTATAGGAAAACTTCTCAAAGATGGGACACATGGTATACCCTTTAACTGCAATGCCTCTCAAGACTTCAAAAAGAAATTCACTAAGAGTACCTTTCCACACTTCTCAACCCGCCCTCCAAACGTCACTTTGATCTATTTCATACTAAAATGCAACTAAGTGTCACCCCCATTTCAGCAACGGACATAAATTATTCATTATCAATTATTCATTATCAATTATTCATTATCAATCATCAATTGTCCCAACTTCTCTCACCGCAAAACGCACATCTTCCAAAAAAGCTAGTCTCTCCAAACTCACGACTTCCACCGAATAAAAATTAAATTCCTCGACCACCTTCCCCTGAATCTTATAAATCCCATTGCCTCTGAATGGATACTGTCGAGCTACCGGAGGGAAATGCACCGTATCAATCCAATCCCCCGAATAATCGAGAAAGGTGCCAAACTGCATTCGCTTCTTCCTCGAAGTCGTCGTATTTTTAATGGTAACGAGATAGCCATAGATTGTAATCAGCTTATTCTCATACCGAACCAAATCTTTGGACAAAAGAAGTTTATCGGGTAGTGAATCTTTTAACAATAAAAAGGGATGACACAACGGATACCCCAAAAGCTCTATCTCATCAAATGCATTTTCCAATTCTTTAACCTCAAACTTGGGTAAGTCAAACGACTTCTTTTCGGTGTATTTAAACAATACGGGCTGATCATCCGTACGCGGGTTCTTGTTCAAGGAAAAATTAGCTTTCCAAAGTAGGGTCCGCTTATCCACACCTGTAAATCGAAAGGCATTGATGCGAATCAAAATACTGATCTGCTCAATCGAAATGGGTGTCCGATCCAGAAAATCATCAAACGATTTAAATTCACCATTTTCCTTTCGCTCTTTTATTATTCGCAATGCAGTATTTGACTCCAAACTGTGCAGTGTATGCAGCCCCAAATAAATATTCTTACCATATAGCCATGTTGGATATCGACTTTTATTCACACATGGTGCGTGTATGATGCCCCCCAACTTTCGAGCTTCATGCACATACAATTCCGATCGATAAAAACCACCTCCATTGTTCAAAACAGCTACCATATATTCCAGTGGATAATAGGTTTTGAGAAAGAGACTCTGATAGCTTTCTACCGCATAAGAAGCACTGTGCCCTTTTGCAAAAGCATATCCCGCAAAACTTTCGATCTGTCTCCACACTTCCATAATAGTCTGATCGGGTATGCCCTTTTCCCTGCAATTAGAAATAAATTTATAGCGCACCTTATCAAACTCTTCTCTCGATCTGTATTTCCCACTCATCCCTCGTCGCAATACATCCGATTCCCCCAAGTCCAGTCCGGCAAAATGGTGCGCCACCTTGATTACATCTTCCTGATAAACCATTATACCATATGTTTCAGGCATTATGCCTTGAAGAACAGGGTGCGCTTGTTTTCTTCTCTCCGGATTTTTATGACGTAGGATGTACTCCCGCATCATACCACTTTTGGCGACACCCGGACGAATAATCGAACTCGCAGCCACCAAGCCATGATAATTGTCCACTTCCAATTTTCGTAGGAGCATTCGCATCGCCGGAGACTCCACATAAAAACAACCAATGCACTTCGCCTGACTTACCAAGCGATTGATCTTGGGATCTTCAAAAAAAGGCTTTGGGTTATGAATATCGATGTCTTCTGCTTCCGGTTGATTGATCTTGACGAGCTGCAGAGCATCCTTTATCTTTCCCAAGCCACGTTGACCCAAAATATCATATTTATACAATCCTACATCTTCCGCCACCACCATATCAAATTGAGTAGTCGGAAAGCCTTTGGGGGGCAAATCCGTAGCGGTAAAATAGTGAATAGGTTTCTCTGCAATAATAATTCCGCCGGCATGGATACTCAGATAATTTGGCCTTCCCTCTAATTCTTTGGAATAAATAATAACCAGTTGCGACAATTTGTCCAATGATTGGAAATCAAACTTCCCCTTACTCAACTTATCAATCTCATGCTTTGGCAGCCCAAAGACTTTTCCCAGTTCTCTAACGGCTGCGCTATGCTTGAAGGTATTGTACGTAGCCAGTAAAGCCACCTGTTTATTACTCCCGAATCGCTCAAAAATATATCGGGTAACATCGTCACGATCCCGCCACGAAAAATCGATATCAAAATCTGGTGGACTGGTACGGTACGAATTCATAAACCGCTCAAAGTACAGGTCTAAATGAATGGGGTCTACATCGGTGATTCCCAATAAATAAGCAACTATGCTGTTCGCTCCACTGCCCCGTCCCACATGGTAATACCCTTTGCGCTTGGCATAATCAATTATATCCCAATTGACCAGAAAAAAAGGAACAAAATCCATTTGTTTGATCATGTCCAACTCTTTCTTGAGACGAGCTCTGATATCGGGGGTAATATCATTTCCATAGCGATATTTCAGCCCCATTTGACATAAGGCAGTAATGAGAATTTCATCTTCTTTGCGACGGTCGGTATACTTCCGTTTGTTCTGATGTTTACGGCCTTTCGAAAAATCAAATTTAATTTCACAGGCATCCAGGAGATGTTGGGTATTGCTAAGGATGTACGAGTGTTCTTTGTAATAAGTCTTAAGCTTATCCGCTGGCATGTAGACATCGGTTTCATTCGCCTGATCTTCTTTTTCGAGTTTGCTCAATAAGATATTGTTATCGATGGCCCTTAGTAATCTGTGCGTATTAAAATCCCTTTTGTGTCTAAATGTAAAACTATTGAGCGCAATCAATCGATCCGTATATTTAGAGTAATCCGATACCACTAACCTATTGATCTCAAATCTACCGACACCTATGTACTCATTTTCTTCAAACTCTGTCTTATTCAAAAGCCTTGCTTGCTCAAATGGATAAATGAAGATGGCGTTCTTTAGTTCAGAAGGTGCGTGTTCTGGCAGTGCCGTCTTAGCGTGACTGTGCTTAGAGAGAAAATCATTCAATTCATGAAAACCTCCGTTGTTTTTTGCTACTCCCAGGTATAATTGTTTGGCCCCATCCCGGAAGTCGATACCGAGTATGGGTTTGAGCTTGGACTTTTGGGCCAAGCGAACAAAATTGAGGCATGCTGAAGTATTATTCACATCTGTGAGCACTACTTCTTTAGCATTGTCGGCAAGGGCCGTGGTTACCAATTCTTTTTCAGAGATGGTACCGTATCGAAGGCTGTAATATGTATGGCAATTGATGTACATATGGATATGGAGTGGTTAGGAGTTTATTTTATTGTTAAGTATTTAAGAGGTTACGAAGTATGATTTTATCGAGTGGCGCAGAGGTTGTAGAGGACACTAAGTGGTTTCACCGAGTAGCACGGAGAAATCACGGGGAACCACCGAGTGTTCTTTTAAGTCACAACGATGCGGAGGACACTAAGTGGTTTCACTGAGTACCGCGGAGAAATCACGGAGGACCACCGAGTGTTCTTTTAAGTCGCAATGATGCGGAGGACACTAAGTAGTTTCACCGAGTAGCACGGAGAAGTCACGGGGAACCACCGAGTGTTCTTTTAAATCGCAATGATGCGGAGGACACTAAGTGGTTTCACCGAGTACCGCGGAGAAATCACAGAGGACCACGGAGTGTTCTTTTAAATCGCAATGATGCGGAGG
>JBCCVV010000231.1:0-10747 GCA_039194925.1 Bacteroidota bacterium | reverse complement strand
GAATTTATTAAATATAATTTGGGTTACTTAAGTATTCCGTGCCTATAGGGTGCCGAATTTAAAAGAATATAACGTATCCAGGTAAATGTACTATTCTGGATAACCTAATATTTATATGTGGCCCAGTATATGTATTTTACTTTAATTCTACATTAAGACATTAAAATTTTCGCTGTGCGTGAGGAGGACTTTAAACCGAAGAGCACATAATGTATTGGTAAAGATTTCAGTTTGGTAACTTGTAAACATTGTGAATTTTGAGCTATTCTTAGCATTTGTTGTGTTTAAAAAGTAATGTCTCAAAGAAGTGCAAAATCATTTGTCCAATAAAAAATTCATTTCATAATAACCCAATAACTCTATTTGCTCCGTGGATGTATTGTAAACCAGTGAATTCTTTATATATTGAAGTGTCATTATATATATACCCATCGTAATGAATAGATTATCTTTTCTTTTTACTTTATTGGTTGCAACGATTGCTTCATTTGGAAGTACGCATTTCGATTTATACTTTTTCGAGGATGCTTTACGCAATACCGCTTCTCTGTCTAAAATAAATGTAGAAATTGACTTAGTTTCTGCGACTGACCCTTTATGTTTCGATGAATTTAGCGGCGGTATCGAAGTGGAGGCAGAAGGAGGAATGGAGCCCTATCAATATTCGCTAAATGGGGGCGCTTTTGTGGATTCTCCAATATTTTCAGGACTTGATGCAGGAGACTATACGATTATGGTTCAAGATAATGACGGGGCAACTGATCAGCTTATGATTTCTCTCGAAAATCCAACGGAGTTGACCGGGCAATTGGTAGAAAAAATAGATAATGTTTGTTCTGATGGTGCGACAGGAAGCATTCTGGTTTCCGCGAGTGGGGGCACATCTGCAGATGGAACATATCGCTACGCAATTAATGGCGGAATGGTTCAGGATACCGGTCTATTTGAAGGCTTGCTCAATGGGTTTTATGTCATTTCCATTTTTGATGATAATCAATGTGAAACACAGGTGACTGCTACCATTTTTTCACCACCGAAATTGGAATTGGTACTTCTTGAAAAAATAGATGTGTCGTGTTTTGGTGCGGGTGATGGAAGTTGTTCGGTGGGAGGTTTTGGAGGGACCCCGGCTTATTTGTATTCCTTTGACGATGGACCATTTGAAGAGGAATCGGATTACTCAGGACTTGGAGGCGGAACACATGTCATACGCGTGATGGATTCGGAAGGTTGCGTCGAAGAGCTTATTGTGTTTATTGATGAACCGGAAAACGTGACATTTGATTTGACGGCTTCGGAATTGATTTGTTATGGTGATGATAATGGAATTGTTGAGGTAAACAATGTCATGGGAACTGCTCCCTTTAAATATCAATTGAATGGCGGGATTCCTGATACCCTTGCCGAGTTTATAGGGTTGACGGGAGGAGAATATGAGGTAACGGTTATCGACTCTTTAGGATGCGTATTTATGCAGGAAATTAATGTGAATGAACCAGATAGTTTGATTTTAGAAATTGAAATTATAGAGGCTTTAGTGTGTGAAGGGGATAGTTCGGCAGTAGTTCAATTGGAAGAACAGAATGGAGTAGGGCAGATTACCTACTCTATAGATCAAATGTTTAATTTTTCAGGAATGTTCGAGAATCTCGGTGAAGGAGAATATCTGGCAAGTGTAACGGATTCCTTGGGGTGTACGACTGAGATTGGATTTGAGTTGCAAGAGATTTCTTTGTTTGAAGTGATTTTGGATTCGATTTTTCATGTGACTTGCCATGATGGCTCCAACGGTAGCATTTCGATAAACGTTTCAAATGGGATCGAACCAATGAGCTTTAGTATTGATGGAATTAACTTCCAAGATACTTCTTACTTTGAAGGATTATCAGCAGGTGATTATGAGGTTCAGGTTATGGACTCTCTGGGTTGTATGAAACCCCTTAGCCTCAGCATATCAGAACCGGTACCTCTTGAATTTGATTTTTTGAGTGTAATTAATATTTTTTGCAACGATGGCGAGGGAGGTGTTCAGTTTTCAGTTGTTGGAGGTACTCCTCCCTATTTGTATTCAGCTTCAAACGGAGAGGAAGTTGAATTGACTCCAAATGAGTGGTATACAGATTTAGGAATAGGAGTTGGTGAATATCTCGTATCCGTATCGGACTTCAATCAATGCATATTTACAGATACAGTTACCATTATGCTAGAGAATGATTCACTCATATTGAATGTTGACTCTCTAGTGGGAGATGATTGCAGTCCAATAAGAACAGGGTATCTGGAGCTGAGTGCAACGGGTGGCCTCGGAGGCTATAGATATACGCTTAATAACGGTCCGGCAATTTTTGATGGAGTGTTCGATAGTTTGGCATTTGGAACTTACATAGCTACTGTTTTTGATAGTGCGGGATGCTCCTTCGATTTGGAAATTACTATTCCTCAATTAGAAGGACTTGTGCTGGATTCATTATTTATTTCAGATGTTTCTTGCGCTGGTGCATCGGATGGTTTTGTTGAAGTATTTATAGGGAATGCGGAAGGTGAAGTTTTCCTTTTACTGGATGAAATAGTCTATACCGATAATAGCATAGAAGACTTAGAAGGTGGAAACTTCATCGCTTTGGCGGAGGATGAAATAGGGTGCACTCTGGATTTTGAATTCGAAATTTTTGAACCGGATTCATTAGTACTTGAATTTGTGGAAGCTGATCTGGCCCAAGGTATATTGGAGGTTGTTGCCACTGGCGGAACGGAGCCGTTTCTATTTTCTATTGATGATAAGGCTACCACTCAGGATAGTTCGAGATTCATAGGCTTGGAATCGGGTACATACACAATAATTATAATTGATGCTAATGGCTGTGAAAGTGAATTCACGTATTCTTTGACGAGTAGTGAAGAAGAGGTTTTTGGTAATTTGGCCATTTATCCTAACCCTGTTCACAATAGATTATATCTTAAGATGGCTCCTGAATCGACGGACTTTAAGATTGATATATTGAATTCTATAGGGCAAATTGTTCTACGTTATGATTCAAAGGAAGATGGAATAGGAGAAGAGGAGATTGTCTTTGAGTGTAGCGATTGGGCTACTGGAAGTTATTGGTTGCGATTACAGACGAACGAAGGGTCTAAGGTTTTTGCTTTTTATAAGAATTAGTTATTTAGTGGCAAAGTTTAGTTATTTAGTGGCAAAGTTGTACAGTTATTCAGTTGTTGAATAATCGAATTGTTGAGTTGTGCGAAGAATGCAAATGGAATTTTGGGGTAAACTAAACAAGCGAATGAATCAATTAATCAGTCTTGTATGGGGCTCAAGCTTAGGAAAAGGGAATTACCTCTGATTATCCGACCATTAATATTTTCAAATGTTGAGTTTATTATTAATTAGAAACTAGATGTATCCAAATCCGGCACATAGTAGTATTCAATCAATTAAACATTCGTTAGACCCATTCAATCATTTAAGCATTTACGTATAATTTCAGTGGTACTCCGTGTCTTCTCCAATCTCCTCGGTGTAATCTCACTGCATTACTTAGGCTCCTCCGTCTTCGAAGAAAACTCCACCATCTTATTAATCTCTTTCATCTCTTTTTTAGATAACTTTCTCCATTTACCGGTTTTTAGATGGGCTAACGATACGTTCATGATTCGGGTGCGAATAAGTCGGGTAACGGTATAGCCGAGATATTCACACATACGACGGATCTGTCGGTTGAGGCCTTGGGTGAGAATGATTTTAAATTTCTTTTCACCCAGTTGTTCCACTTTGCATTTTTTTGTAATTGTACCCAGAATTGGAATTCCGTTTGACATGCGCTTGATGAATCGATCGTTGATCCGTTTGTCCACGGTGACGATGTATTCCTTTTCGTGTTGGTTTCCTGCTCTGAGGATTTTATTGACAATATCGCCATCATTCGTCAGGAAGATCAATCCTTCCGAGGGTTTGTCCAGCCGGCCGATAGGGAAAAGTCGCTCGGGATAGTTAACAAATTTGATGATGTTATTTTTCTCTTGGAGATCAGTGGTGCAGACGATTCCTACCGGCTTATGAAGTGCTATGTATACAGGATCGGGCTTGGCATTTAATAACTTATTATCCAGACGCACAACGTCTCCCTCGAACACCCGATTGCCCAATTTTGCAATCTTATTATTAATCGTTACTCGGTTTTGTTCGATGAATGCATTGGCTTCCCGCCTGGAACAGATTCCGGTGCTGCTGATGTATTTGTTGAGGCTAATGGAATTTTCGTTGGAACGGTCCAAATCGATTGCATTTATTGAAACTACTCAGGTTATGAAATAAAGAAACCGCAGTTGGTAATTTTGTCATCATTTTTGGTCAAAAATACCGCCAAAATTTGATTTATGACCTATTTCTAGCCGTGGATTACAATCTAAGGCTATGATATTCAAGTCTTACAGACTTGCTTGGAATCAAGTACCACCTGAGTAGTTACCATTCATTAAAATCTCAATGTAGCGAAAATATGGTAAATAGAAATCGATTCTTGAATCGTACCAAGACTCATTAGAAACAGAGATATCACTTTTATCGATTAAATTGAAAACGTTTACTTTTATATAGAATATTAAAGATCAAGCCACTGACAATGAGCATGAATCCCATAATGCTTATCCATCCATAGGTTTCTCCGAAGAATGTGACTCCAATCAGAATGCTAAAAGGTATTTCTATGTACTTGATAGGCGCCACTACATCTGTCGTTTCGATTTGAATTGCCCTGGTCATGAAATATTGGCCTAAGAAACCAAAAACGCCCATTAAGGCCAACATGGGCCAATCGATAAGTTGTGGATGCGCCCAATCGTGCAGACTGCCTAATAAACCCAAGACAGCACCGACGACCATAAAGTAATTCACAATCACAATAGGGTGATCATCTTGTCCGATTTTTCGTATAATTACAATTACCAACCCACTCAAAAAGCCTGAAACGATGATTAAGATTAGGCCCAAAGTCGAAAGTTCAGCGTCAAATCCTTTTACCAGAAAAACACCGGAAAAGGAAAGGATGAAAAAAAGCCACTGCGGAAGTTTGACTACTTCGCCCAGCATCCAAATCGCTGAAATAGCGGCAAAAATGGGGGCCAGATAACGCAAGGTAATGCAGGTGCCCAACGGCATCATTTTTAATGCAATAAAGAAAAAGAGCAAGGACGTAAATCCCACGATGGCTCTGGTGATAAGCAGTAATTTTTTATTCCCAAAAGGATTTAACCGTTTTCTGTAAATAATGGGAAGCGTTATGAAAAGGGTGCCTGCTGCTCGAAAAAATACCAACTGAAAAGCACTGATGTGTTCCAGGTACTTTACAACAAAATTCAAGCATGCGAATGCAAGCATCCCGATGACCATAAATCGTACTGCTTTCCATTTTATTGCCATAGTTTAATTTGTTGCCATGGATACATAGTTGATCGCCAGATGACATAATGCTTTGACTCCGGTAATCAATCCTGATTCGTCAATGTAAAAATCCGGTGTATGGTGAGGAAAAGCATTAGACTCTCCAGGAGTTTTACCACCGACGAAGAAAAACATGCTGGGTACTTTTTTTGCAAAAAAGGAAAAATCTTCAGCTCCGGTACGTGCGGGAACTACCCTTACATTATCTTCTCCAGCCATATCATACAAAGTGCCGATCATTTTTTTAGTCAGTTCCGGATCGTTGTACGTGACGGGATAACCAATTTGGATATCTACCTCTGCTACAGCTCCCTGTGCTTCTGCAATATTGGTTGCAGTATGAATTATTTTTTCGTGAATGATCTTCTGCATATCTGTATCCAGCGTTCTAATCGTGCCGATCATTTCGACTTCTTCCGGTATGATGTTGTTACGTACACCACCGTTGATCACACCAACAGTAATGACAGCTGCTTCATTGGTGAGGTTCATTTGACGACTAACGATGGTCTGTAAGCCCATGATAATTTGTGCCGAAGTGACAATTGGATCTACGCCTGCCCAGGGCCTTGATCCATGGGTTTGTTTTCCTTTCACTTTGATGGTGAATCGATCTGCAGCTGCCAAGAGACCACCAACTTTATAATTGATTCTTCCCGCATCCAATCCACTGCTTATATGTTGTCCAAAAAAGACATCGATGCCATAGGTTTCGATAATGCCTTCTTTTACCATCAATTCAGCACCGCCTTCCTCTCCGGGAGGGGCTCCTTCTTCGGCGGGTTGAAAAACAAATACGTATTTTCCGTCCAATTCATCTTTATGTTCGGTGAGAATCTTTGCTGCTCCGAGCAGCATGGCAATATGAGTATCGTGCCCACAGGCGTGCATTACCCCAACTTCATTTCCTAGATATTCAGATTTCTGTACAGATTTAAATGGCAGATCTGCTCTTTCCACCACTGGTAATGCGTCTATATCCGCTCGCAACCCAATGGTTGGTCCCGGACGACCTGTTTCCAAAACAGCCACTACGCCTGTTTTAGCTATTCCGGTATCCACTTGCAAGCCCATTTCGCGCAAGATCTCTGCAATTTTTTTGCCTGTATTAAACTCTCGGTTGGACAGTTCCGGAAATTCGTGAAAATGTCTTCTCCAATCTATGACTTGGTGTTCGATTTCTTGAGCCATGATATCTGTCTTATCCAGCAGATCATCTTGACAATAACTGAGTGAAGGAAATAGAATCAAAAAGAAGAACTTGTAGTGAAAAATGCGTTTCATGTTTTGTCTTTGCTTTAGAAATAATTGATAATGTACAAGGAATAATTAATAATTGACAATTTGAACATGGATAATTAGGTGTCTTTAGAATTGCACTTCAAGAGTAAACTAAGGGGAGAATACTTTTTTGGAAACATACGAGAACACAACGCTTTCACAATGATTTCACAATCAACCCCAAAAATTCTCGGCGCTTCTAGATTTCTTCTCCATAAAATTCTTTGTAACTCACTCCTCGATCGTGTTTAGAATATTAATCTTACCAATTATTAGGCTGCGCCGGTGGGAAATCTCTTCAACCTGTCCACTCTTTCGACCCCACATAACTCCAACCCATTCCGCAATTCACAACTGCAATTAAGACAAATTCTAAATAAGAGCAAGACCCAATCACTTCTTGGCTTACCGTGTTTATGAATTAACTTTGTTTGCATAAATGAAAATTTCTGATCGAGGTATGCAATGGATAATTAATTTTTTCACATCAAGCATTGGACGAAAGCTGATAATGAGTCTTACTGGCCTGTTTTTGGTCACATTTCTTACGGTACATTTACTTGGTAATTTACAGTTGCTGGTTAACGATGGAGGAGATTCTTTCAATGCTTATGCTTATTTTATGACGCATAATCCACTTATCAAAACAGTATCTTACGGACTTTATTTTTTCATTCTTTTGCACGCCTGGTTGGGGTTTGTTATTTATTTTAAGAATAAAAGAGCAAAAGGAAGTTCATACGCCGTGCGATCAAATGCGAATGTGACTTGGGCATCCAAGAATATGGCTTTGCTGGGAACGTTGATTCTGGCATTCATCTTTTTGCATATGGGAGATTTCTGGTTCAAAATGAAATTTACCGATCAGCTGGTGATGGTGGATGTCACTTCTTTGGATCATAAGGTGAAGGATTTGTATTCTTCTGTAGCATTTACTTTTGGCAATCCATACATGGTAGGTGCTTATCTTTTTGGTCTATTGGCATTGGCGTTTCATCTGTGGCATGGATTTCAAAGTGCATTCCAGACCTTAGGAATTAATCATAAAAAGTATACTCCCATCATCAAACTTTTGGGGCAGGGGTATGCAATCCTTGTTCCATTGGCTTATGCGATTATACCGTTGTATTACTTTTTTGTTTTAAAATGAAATTAAAAAGATTCATTGCACTAGCATTTGAATTGATTTAAAATATAGATTCTATGGCTTTAGATTCAAAAATTCCAAATGGTCCATTAGCGGATAAGTGGACAAATTATAAATCAAAAATGAACCTTGTCGCTCCTAACAATAAAAGGAGGATAGATGTGATCGTCGTAGGTACAGGACTTGCCGGTGCTTCTGCGGCTGCTACATTGGGAGAATTGGGTTATAATGTGAAAGCGTTTACATTTCATGACAGTCCAAGAAGAGCACACAGCATTGCCGCTCAAGGTGGGATTAACGCAGCGAAAAACTATCAGAATGATGGAGATAGCGTGTATCGGTTGTTTTATGATACCATAAAAGGCGGTGACTACCGATCCAGAGAGGCGAATGTACACCGACTGGCCGAAGTGAGCGCAGATATCATCGATCAGTGTGTGGCGCAAGGCGTTCCATTTGCGCGAGACTATGGAGGTTTGTTGGATAATCGATCCTTTGGTGGGGTGCAGGTTTCCCGAACCTTTTATGCCAGAGGACAAACTGGACAGCAATTGTTGATTGGGGCATATCAGGCCTTATCCAGACAGATTTCATTGGGAAAGGTGAAAATGTACAATCGCCATGAGATGATGGATGTGGTAGTTGTAGATGGTAAGGCGAGAGGAATCATTACTCGAAATCTGTTGACAGGGGAGATTGATAAGCATGCTGCGCATTGTGTGATTTTAGCTACCGGTGGTTATGGGAATGTGTTTTACCTTTCAACCAATGCGATGGGGTGCAACGTTTCAGCCGCTTGGAGAGCGGTACGAAGAGGTGCTTTGATGGCCAATCCTTGTTTTACTCAAATCCATCCGACTTGCATACCGGTATCCGGAGACTATCAAAGTAAGTTGACATTGATGTCAGAGTCTTTGAGAAATGATGGGCGAATTTGGGTGCCGAAGAAACAAGAAGATGCAGCTGCTATCCGAGAAGGAAAAAAGAAAGGAGTTGATATTCCGGAAGATGACAGAGACTACTATTTGGAGAGAAGATATCCTGCTTTTGGTAATTTGGTGCCAAGGGATGTTGCTTCCAGAGCAGCAAAGGTAGCTTGTGACGAAGGCAATGGTGTAGCTCCAACGGGTCTGGGTGTTTTTCTTGATTTTGCCAGTGCTATTCAACGGTACGGAAAGTCTGCTGCTCATTCTCGTGGATTGGATGAAAGCAACAAAAAATTAGTAACCGAATTGGGTGAAAAGGTGGTCGAGGAGAAGTATGGTAACCTTTTTGCCATGTATGAAAAAATCACAGGTGAAGACCCGTACAAAAACCCGATGAAGATTTATCCCGCGGTTCATTACACGATGGGTGGTCTTTGGGTTGACTACAATTTGCAAACAAATATTTCGGGCTTATTTGCTTTGGGAGAGTGTAATTTTTCAGATCATGGGGCCAATCGATTGGGAGCATCTGCTTTGATGCAAGGATTGGCAGATGGTTATTTCGTTATCCCTTATACTGTAGGTACCTTCTTATCGAATGAGATTCGAACACCGAGTATTGATCCTAATCTGCCAGAGTTCGAAACAGCCAAAAAGGATGTAGAAAGCAGAATAAAGAGTTTGTTGAATACAAATGGTTCTCAATCCGTAGAATCATTCCACAAACGGCTGGGAAAAATCATGTGGGAATATTGCGGTATGTCCAGAAATGAAGAAGGATTGAAAAAGGGAAGACAAATGATCCGAGATTTGAAAGAAGAATTCTACAAGGATGTGTTTGTTCCCGGGGCAGCGGAGGATTACAACCCGGAATTGGAAAAAGCCGCCCGAGTAGCCGATTTAATGGAGCATGGAGAACTGATGATGTTGGATGCATTGGATCGAAATGAATCTTGTGGCGGGCACTTCAGAGAAGAATATGTAACACCGGAAGGAGAGGCTATGAGACATGATGACGAATATACGTATGTATCTGCCTGGGAATGGGACGATGACAATCCTATATTACACAAGGAGGATTTGAAATTTGATAATGTGGAATTGAAGACACGATCGTATAAATAATTGACTATTGATAATTGATAATTAACAATGAATAATTAATAATTGAAATGAAGGGAATAGTGAGCGGTTATCATTTCAATTGACAATCTTTAAAACATGAAACTTAAAATAAAAGTCTGGAGACAAAAAAATAGCAAAGACAAAGGTGGCTTCGAAACATATGATGTAGTAGCTAATGAACATATGTCATTTTTGGAGATGATGGATGTACTGAACGAATCTCTTATTGCGCAGAAAAAAGAGCCGGTTGCCTTTGAACACGATTGTCGGGAGGGAATTTGTGGAACCTGTAATATGGTAATTAACGGTAGGCCTCACGGACCCAATAGTGGAACTACCGTATGTCAATTGCATATGAGGTTTTTTAAAGATGGAGATACGATTGTAGTGGAGCCCTGGAGGTCCAGAGCATTTCCAATTATTAAAGATTTAGTTGTAAACAGATCTTCTTTTGATCGGATTATCCAGGCTGGAGGATTTATATCGGTAAATACGGGACAGGCACCTGATGGGAATGCTATTCCAATCGAAAAGGATATCGCCAATACTTCTATGGATGCGGCCACATGCATTGGCTGTGGAGCTTGTGTCGCGGCTTGTCCAAATGGATCTGCTATGCTATTTACTTCGGCTAAAGTTTCGCATTTGGGTCAATTGCCTCAAGGAAAAGTAGAAGCGGCCAGAAGGGCTCAGAATATGGTTGCGGTGATGGATAAAGAAGGATTTGGAATGTGCTCAAATATTGGAGCTTGTGAAGCAGACTGCCCAAAAGAGATATCTATCGAACATATTGCAAAGATGAATCGGGAATATATAGGAGCGGTGTTT
>JBCCVV010000230.1:0-10900 GCA_039194925.1 Bacteroidota bacterium | reverse complement strand
TGGAGACCTCTCTGATTTCTTGGTAAATCAACCTGACTTAGAAAAATTTCCGAAAAGGCACTGAGTAGTATTTTTCTATATTAGTGGTTGGGAAACAGCAAGTTTTAGTAAAAAATGACTTCTAAGACGGATACAACAGACTCCAAAACACAAACTCGTGAGATAGAGCATAATATCCTTTCCAATTCTGACAACCCGCACGAGGTGAAGAGAATTGATGGAAACTATATTATTTCTGAAGTTCGAAGTGTCCTTAATTTTGATAAGGGTATATTCTTTACTATTAGAGAATTGCTGATAAGACCAGGCAAAAACATTCGAACCTTCATTCATAAAGATCGAAAACGTCTTGTAAAGCCCATCGTCTATATTATCATTTGTTCGTTGACTTATACCTTATTTCAACAGACGTTAAATTTTGAAGATGGATACATTAATTACTCTTTTGGTAACGACACCAGTATCCTAATTTTCAACTGGATTTCTAATAATTATGGGTATGCCAATATTCTGGTATCCGTTTTTATCGCGTTGTGGATTAAATTATTTTTTCTAAGAAGCGGGTATAATATTTTTGAAATCTTAACGCTTTTGTGCTACGTTGTAGGTACTGGCATGTTGCTTTTTGCCTTTTTTGGAAGTGTGGACAAACTTATCCCCTTTGCAATAATTGACAAAGGATATTTAATAGGAGTTCTATATATAGGTTGGGGAATTGGGCAATTTTTTAAAGGGAATAAAATCCTAAATGGCTTCAAAGGTTTGATCTGTTACTTTGTTGGATTAACTTCATTTACCCTTACTGTTCTTATCATTGGGCATTTACTCGATGGATAAAACGGTTTATCTTTCATTTCTTTTTATAAGGATAGTATCCCAATATTACAAGACGAAACATTCTTTTCTTGGGAGTGAAATTCATTGGGCAGTACTGCAAAGAATTTCTTGTAAAGTTTTATTTCCCGATAAAAAGCAAAAAACGGATTGTTTGAAAGTAAGAATATCAGGATTTTTGAGGCATGAAAGAAATACACAGTCATTATAAAATCGTAGAGCAGGTTATAAAATATTTGGATGCTAATCAAATGCATCAACCTACCCTGGAAGATATCAGCAATCACGTTTACGTGAGTAAATTTCATCTGCAACGTGTATTTCAAGAATGGGCAGGAATTACACCCAAACAATTTTTACAATTCTTGACCGTAGAGCATTCGAAATCATTATTACGGGTAGGCAAAAGCACACTTGAAACTTCCTATCAAAGCGGACTTTCGGGAAATGGGAGATTGCACGATTTATTTGTCAAGTGCGAGGCCGTCTCGCCAGGAGAGTTTAAAACTAAAGGGAAAGACCTCAATATAAAATGGAGTGTGATACAGACATCATTTGGAGACACGTTGATTGCCGAAACCTCAAAAGGCATTTGCAAGGTCAGTTTTTTAGACATCGGTTCGAATCCTTTGGAGGAACTGTCGGAAGATTTTGTATTGGCAACTTTTCAAAATGAACTTGGTAAAAATGGCACGTTGTTAAAGAAGTACTTCGATACGTGGCATATACCAAAAGAAAAAATAAGCATCCATTTTAAAGGAACACCTTTTCAAATACAGGTTTGGAAAGCATTATTACAAATTCCTGCCGGGAGCCTTGTTTCTTATCAGGATATTGGAAATAAAATTGGAAATCCAAAAGCGGTCAGGGCTATCGGAACAGCCATAGGAAATAATCCCATTGCTTATTTGATTCCTTGTCATAGAGTAATCAAGAGCAACGGCTTTATGGGACAATATCGCTGGTCGGGTGAACGAAAAAAAGTGATTAATGCTTTTGAATCCGCAGGCATTCAATAACACATCAACGTTTAATAAAAATTATATCGGAAATGAAACACGATTTCATCATCTCAGGCATTCCATTGCACGCTTTACAACATGTATTAAATCTGGATAAAAAGGATCAAGATGCTCAAGGCATTACAAAAATAATCGTCGATAAAAAACCGGGATACCCTTGCCGAGTAAGTCTGGAGGACGCGAATATTGGCGAAGAAATACTTGCTTTCAATTATGAACATCATACAGCCAATTCTCCATATCGATCTTCAGGTCCAGTCTTCGTAAGATTAAATGCCAATGAAGCCAGACCTAAAAAGAACGAAATACCTAAAATATTAGAAATCAGATATTTATCCCTGCGTGCATACGATAAGTCAGGAATGATGATTGATGCTGCCACCACGTTCGGTAAGGATGTAAAAGAGACCATTCAGCAACTATTTGACAACCAACATGTTCAATATATTCATGTGCATAATGCAAAACCAGGATGTTACAATTGCCGGATTGATCGATTTTGAATAAACTGTTTTCTGCAATTTTATCGTTCGAGAAATGCCCAGGTGAAATTTGGATGATGTCCATTTGCGCGTACCATTTTCACCCAAAGTAATGTCATGTGTTCCAAGTGTAAAGACTGAGATAACTCGCCCACATCCAGCGTTTCAAACCCTAAATCACTGTTCAACAACCTTACCTGATTTTTGGCTTCAACGTCATTCCCCGCTATTAGCATAACAGGATTTACATTATAATTTGGAAAACTTGAGTTGATGAGATTTTCAAACCCATAAATGGTGTACGACTTAACCACATTTGCACTGGAAGCCCATTCCTGAACCTTTTCGGCACCTGAAACCTCGCTTTTCAGACCATGAGATATTCCTGCTCCAACAGGATTAGTACAATCAACCAATACCTTACCTTTGAAGTCCAACGGTTTCACTATTTCCTCATTGAACTTAAAAGGTGTGGCTAAGAAAATGAGATCCGATTTATCTATAGCATCCTGAATGGGAAGTGCCGAAAATGAGCTGTTTTTCGCTTGAGCTTTTACTACACTTTCGCTTTGTACATCGTTATGTGCAATCGTGACATCATGCCCCTTCTTTTGTAAATTGTTGGCTAAAGCAAAACCCACATTTCCAATTCCAATAAACGCTAATTTCATCTTTTATGCTTAAAACTGTTTTCTAATAAATAATCCCGGATTCACATCCTGATCAGAAAATCGACTATCGCTCAGATTTGCGGCAAATCCAAATTGATAGCCCTTTTTATCTACTCCAATACGAATGCGCTGTACACTGCTCAAATTACCGTTTTCATCATACGCAAAGAATAATTCCAAACTTGAATAAAGTTTCCAAACCTTACTCAATTGCGGAGTCCACCGCAATATAGAAAACCAACTGTAAAGGAGCGCATCGTTGATATTAATAGAAGGCAAAGTGTAAATCATAAATGATGCAGTAGCTTTAAAATAATGAATCCCGATGTCTATTCCTGATGTATTGGAAGAAATTCTTCCCAGGACAGTTGCACCTAATCCATTATTCGATGTATAATTTAAATACGCACCCGTAAATAAATCCGTGGAGTAACGATCATATTCTGCCGTGGCTCTTGTTCGCGAAAACAGGGATACCCGATTATGTCCATCCAAAAATTTCAAATACTGAACATCCATAAAAACTCTTTCCCTTCCGGGCATCAATTCAAAACTCTGAGCATAGGAAGTGAAACTAAACAAACTCAATATTATCAACAACAACTTCTTCTTCATACAATAAGGACCTATCAAACTTATGCGCTCCTTTTCGGCCATTGATTATTTAGACAATTGCTGGACGACCATACGTGCTGCCGCTGTTCCCGAATTTTGTTGTTGTCCGGTGATAAGATTTCCATCTTCAATCGCAAAAGAGCTAAATGGAGCCGCAACTTTAAAATTTGTATTTTCTAATTTGCGAGCCTCCGCCTCTATCCAATAGGGTTGAATTTTTTGTCCTACGGCTTTATCCGCATATTCCTCTTCTGCATCCGCAAATCCTGTCCATGTTTTACCATCGACCAGCAGATTGCCATCAGACTTTTTAGCCTCTAACAACAAGGTGGTGGAATGACAAACCGCTGCACTCGGCTTTCCAGCATCGTAAAAGGCAGCAAAAAGATTTTCCAATTCCTGATTGCCTCTAAAGGTATACATCGGACCTTGACCACCTACCAAAAAAATAGCATCGTACTTATCCCTGTTTACCTCGGATAGTTTTTTTGTATTTTCCAACATCTCATTAAACCAATCCAATTGCATATAGCCCAAGGTTATAATATCATGTGCGGAATACCCACTCTGATCTGTAGGATTTGAATAGCTGTCCATTACAATCTTTCCTCCTTGTGTAGAAGCCAACTCTACTTCATAACCCGCTTCCTGAAAAACGTGTAAAGGGTGTGTCAATTCAGCTGCCCAAAAACCGATCGGCCATCCGGTTTGCTCAGAAACACTTGGACTACTGGCAACCATTAATATTTTGCCTTTGAATGGCATCCCGTGAGCATGTACATAATGATTGGATTCTTTAACCTGCGAATTCATCTCTTTTTTTGTTTTTGTATGATTTGACGATTGTGAATAACTCCATCCAAAGGTGAATACACACAATACTGTCAGCATGAAAAATTTTGTTCTCATTTTTTTATTATTAATTTGACGACAAATTTATGGTATTCACTTACTTTTACCAATATACTTCCCGAAACGTATGGTACTAACTTCTAAGTAAGTATACTGAAAATCAAATTATTATGCCAGATTTTATCTACAACAACAAAGTATATTATAATCCAGTGGAGTTTGCAATGGACAGAATCGGAGGTACATGGAAGATGCCCATCTTATGGAGATTGCAGCGAAAAGTATTTCGTTTTAGTGAATTAAAAAGAGATATTCCGCACATTACAGATAAAATGCTCACGTCACAATTACGTCAGTTGGAGGCAGAGGGATTTATCAATCGGAAGGTGTATCCAGTGGTGCCTCCAAAAGTGGAATATTCCATCACAGTGAAGGGGATGACGGCGATTCCTATTATTGAGACCATAAGAAATTATGGTTTGGAGTTAATGGAGAGAGAAGGTATAAAACATGACGTAAAGTAATAGGGTAAAGATTGAGATTATGAAAAAAGATGAAGGAAAATTAGATGCATACAAAGTTGGCGATTTAGTGTACGACGCTAACATTTATGATGCCATGAACACAGACATGGCTGATCTGCCATTTTACAAGCGCTGGCTGCCAAAAAATAAAGAGGCTCGTATTCTTGAACTTTGTTGCGGTACGGGCAGATTGACCATCCCTATTGCAAAAGAAGGTTACACTATTTCCGGTGTAGACATTACAGCATCGATGCTCGAACAAGCAGAAATAAAAGCAGAGACTGAAGGATTGGATATTAAATTTATCGAAGCCGATATTAGAAATTTTGATTTGGGAACGCAGTTTGATCATATTTTCATTCCATTTAATTCCATCCACCATCTATACAAAAACGAAGATCTTTTTCACGCATTTGGTGAAGTCAAAAAACATCTCAAAGAAGGGGGGCTGTTTCTTTTGGATTGCTTCAATCCAAATATTCAATACATCGTTGAAGCTGAAAAAGAACAAAAAGAAATCGCTTCCTATACGACTTCGGATGGCAGAGATGTTCGGATAAATCAGAGTATGTGCTATGAAAGCCAGACGCAGATCAATCGTATCGAATGGCATTATTTTATCAATGGTGAATTTGATTCGGTGCAAAATTTGGATATGCGCTTGTTTTTTCCTCAGGAATTAGATTCGTATCTGGATCGATGCGGCTTCAGGATTATTCATAAGTTTGGTAGTTTTGAGGAAGAGGTATTTCATAATGCCAGTGAAAAGCAGATATTTGTCTGTGAACGTGTGTAAAGATTGAAGAGATTGATAAAAATTGAAGAGATTGGAAAGATAATTCCAAAAACAATCTCTCCAATCTTCTTAATTAAATCCAGATGAAAGCGAAATACGATAAAATAGGAGTTTCCTACACCACCCAGCGAAAAAGTGACCCAATTATTACCGAACAGTTTCATGCTAAATTAAATGGCGCCAAAAGGATTTTAAACATAGGAGCAGGGACGGGCTCTTATGAACCTCAAGATATAGATCTCATTGCTCTGGAGCCTTCACATGAGATGATCGCACAACGAAAGCCGGGATCGCATCCCGTCGTGCAGGGATTTGCAGAAGTCCTTCCTTTTGACCACAAACAATTTTCTCACACCATTTCTATTCTTTCCATGCACCATTGGAAAGATCGGGTCAAGGCATATTCAGAAATTAATCGAGTCACGCAAGAGCAATTTGTTACCATTACCTGGAATCCTAATTCCGAAGCTTTTTGGTTGACAAGAGATTATTTCCCACAGATCTATGAGACGGATGTAAAGATCTTCCCCACCCTGGAAGAATTACAAGATCATTTTGAACACATCGAGGTAAGTCCTCTATGGATTCCATACGATTGTCATGATGGTTTCTTAGCTGCATATTGGAAAAGACCTGAAGCCTATTTGAAGGAAAAAGTTCGCAATTCCATTTCCACGTTCTCTACTTTAGAAAATCTTTCCGAAGGCCTGACCCAATTGGAAAATGACCTGAACAGCGGCAAATGGCGTGAGAAAAACTGCGATGTATTGGACTTGGATTTATTTGATGCGGGGTATGTCATAGTCACAGCACAAATAAAGTAAACGTACAAACGCTATTGCTCCGTCAACTTGAAAAATGATCGTATCTTTCGAATTGTAGTAGTTGATAAAAGTCATTTCGTCATTCATCTATTCCATAAAATAATAACTCATGAAAGTAACACCTGAACACAACGAACGCATTGCAAAATTAACCTTCGGCTCTGTCTATCCTCATTACGTAACCAAGGTGGAGAAAAAAGGCAGAACCAAGGAAGAGTTACACCAGGTAATACAATGGCTCACCGGATTTGATGATAAAAAAATAGATGAGCTCATACACAACAAAGCAACATTTAAGACTTTCTTCGAAGAAGCAAACCTTCATCCCAATGCACATTTGATCAAGGGGGTGATTTGTGGATATCGAATAGAAGAAATTGACAATGAACTCACTCGCAAAGCCCGATATTTAGATAAGTTGGTAGATGAATTGGCAAAAGGTCGTAAAATGGAAAAGATCCTTCGAGAAGAAAAGAAATGAAGAGTTCGTCAAAATTGAGTTATAATCATGAAGTAATCAGGTAAAAAAGAACATACCTGCGTTAAATATTAAAATCCGAAATGACTCATTCTAATCATTTCGGATTTCACTTAGAATCAGCAGATACATCTAAAACCCAAACATCCCATTATTATTGGCCAATCCGGTAGTTGGAATTTCCTGAATTACATCCCAGTGCTCCACGGCTTTTCCGTTATCAAATCGGAATAAATCATAAAATACCTGCTGTTTCCCATTCCATTCTCCCTCACTTACAGTAAGGACAAAATTTCCTTCACCTAATACTTTATGGATCTTTGTGTACTTGAACATATTATTTTGAGCGGTAAGGAACTCTACCGCTTCTATTATTCCACTCAAACCATCTTTTATGCCGGAATTGTGTTGATGATAATGGGCAGCACTTATGTATTCTGTAATTTTGTTTGGGTTTTTGCCCATTAAGATATCCTCAACCAAAGATTTTGCCCGGGTCTTATTTTCGGCAGTTTTATCTAAATCTTCCACCTGCACCGCACCATCGGTTTGTGTTCTTCCATTTGCTGTTTCCTTAACCAATGCCGTCATCGCATCCCAATGTTCCGCTACTTTTCCATGCTCATCCAACCGAATGATGTCAAACGATACCATTTCATCCGCACCAAAAGGCTTCGCATTTCTCCAGATGTTGTGCATGAAGACATAATTTCCATCTTCAAACATTCGAATATTCTCGCCCGTTGTTCCATTCTCTTGCAGTACCGGAAGCATTTGGATAAACGGTTCCAGGCCTGTTGGAATAAACGGATTGTGCTGAATGTAATCGGCATTGGCCAATTTTCGCATAGTCTTGGGATCATTTTTCAAGACGGCACCTACAAACGCGCCTACAGTTTCTTTTTTACTCATTGTTGAAGTTTTGAATTGTGGAATAGTGTCGCCGGTTGAAATCGTCATGTCACCGGCGGCGATCAAACCGGTACATAAAAGCAATACAAATAATTGTTTCATACTTAGAAAATTTTTACTTTTGAATTGCAAGTAAAACTATTGCGATTACTTTTATTTTGCAAGTAAAAAGCAATATACTTGCAAGTTGCAAGTAAAAATTAACGTTTGGTTAACATGAAACAGAAATTTAGATGTGATTGTCCATTTACAAGCGCTCTGGATATTTTGGGGGACAAGTGGATGTTGGTTATTGTGAAGCTCATGCTCATGGAAAACAAAGAAACATTCAAGGATTTGATCGAAAGCAAAGAGGCAATCGCTACCAACATTCTCTCCAGCAAGCTAAAACTATTGGAAGAAACAGGAATTATAATTAAGACAAAACGTCCCAACAATAAAAAAACCAATCTTTATCTATTAACAGAAAAAGGACTTGCTTTGACACCCATCCTTGTTGAACTGGCTATATGGAGCGATGGCAATCTTCGAGATGTCCACCCCAGTCTACTCGATGGAGAGGGGCTGAAATCTATACGAAAAGACAAGGCAGCATTTACCGACATAATCGTCAAGCGCTATCGGGAAAAGCTTGCTACCACTGTATTTCTTTAATGAAATATACTGAATTCAAGTTGTTCAATCTAACAATTCGTTTACCTTCATGTACCGTTGAAAAGTATAGAAAAGCATGAAACAACTCTTCCTCTTAATTGCGATGTTAATTTTTAATACCCTTTCTATGAAGGCGCAAACCGAAACTTGTCTTCATAATGCGAATCACCCCAACCTTCGCATTCTATCTCAAGAAACGGTTACAGAGACCATATTCAGAGAATATATCATATATATCCCACAAAACTATGAAGAAAACATCCCTACCCCTTTGGTCATCAACATGCATGGATTTGGAGATTGTGCTTCGGATTATGCAGAGACAATCGGCAGTTTTTACAACTTCAATGATTTAGCAGATCAGGAAAATTTCATAGTCGCTTATCCGCAAGGCGCATATCGCCCGGAAAAAGAAGATACCTATTGGGAGCCGGGTGATTCAGGAACTGAAAATATCTATGAAAATGATGTCTACTTCCTGGAAGAGTTAGTCTCTCACATTAGTTCTGAATTCAATCTGGATATGGATATGATCTTTGCGTGTGGATACTCCAATGGTGGAATGATGGCATATAGCCTCGCATGCAATCGAAGCAATCTATTTACTGCTATAGGAATCATGTCCGGAACAATGTTGCCAGAAGAATGTAGTCCCAATCGCTCCGTACCTATGATAATTTTTCATGGAATAGCTGACGAAGTATTGCCATATGAAGGCAGTTTTTGGTATCAATCCGTGGATGAAGTCGTTAATTTTTGGTTGGATAAAAATGAAATCTCCCCGGAAAATCTTGTTTCCTCCACCTTGAATGCCGGGAATGTAGTGCTCGATGAATATAAGGACGGAAGCAGCTGCATATCACTTTACACAATCAATAAAGAATTCGACAAACCTGGTGGACACGTTTGGTTTAGCGAAAATATAGAAGGTGAAAATCCAAATTCAATCCTTTGGGATTTCTTTACGTCGAATTGTGAATCCGTTAGCGCCTCTATTGATCCGAATCAAAAAGAACATTTGGTATTCCCGAATCCATTTCTGGAAATCTTAACCATTGCCAACTCAGCAAATAAAGAATATAGCCTGTATGACATAAATGGCAAGGTAATCCAAAATGGTACACTACGTTCAAATTCTGTGCTTTTGGATTTCTCTAATGAACTCGACGGAATCTATTTTTTAAAGATTGGAGAACAGATTATTAAGCTATTGAAAAGTAATTAAACCTTACGATTCCAGGACTTAAAACGGCACATTAACGATTAAAGAGAATATTGACGTATACTTAAAAGCAACTTCGATGTATCCGAGCACGTTTTAAATCGAATTAATAAGAGTTGACAAAGATGGAAAGAGCAACACAAAAAATTATACAAAAAATACAAGCCAAATTCCCAGATGTGACGAACGTATTCACTTTGTTAGAAAACCTCACTCAATCCGAGCTTAATAGTTTCTTACTGGAGTTGTTCAGACAGAAATCCGAGAAAACCAATCCTACGGAAGTACTGAAAAAGTTTAACTCGAATCGTTTTGTTGCTCCTTCACAAATTGACCCAATACAACTTAAAGAACTTGAAATTGTGTGGCTGAAATGTGCCAAAGCAAAGAATTTTTCTCCAATCGTTTTATCTCCCGTCACTACTTTTGGCACCAGTTCTTCCATGGGCTTCGTCAACCAAAACAAGGTAATTACCGCGCTAAGGGGTACCGAAGTAGTTTCTGATGCCACAAACGTTCTTGCCCTAAAAATTGCCCATGAATTTAAAAACAACAATGATAAAGATCTCATTCTGCGATACACTGCTACACACAGGCACATAAGAGGGCAATACTTCTCGAATCCGAATTTTACCGCTCATTTTTCGATTATGTGTCTGGTTTCCGGAGGGTATGACAAAGGGAATTACAAGTTTGAAATAAATCAGTTGGAGGAGCATATTGAGCTCATGTACACCCTGCTAAAGACAAAGTTTGATGAGCACCAATTAGCAATCAAGTTTTTGGTAAAAAAGAATTCCGAGAAGTTTCAATCCTTACTACGAAACACAAGCGATGCATTTTGGTCTACAAAAGATGTGGAGTGGGTTGATGACTTCGATAACAAATATTATCAGACCATACAATTCAAAATTGATCTAAGTGTAAAAGATCAAACAATCAATATCGTGGATGGAGGGGATGTAGACTGGACGCAAAAGTTGTTGAATAACAGAAAACATCGATTGTTTATCA
>JBCCVV010000229.1:0-10919 GCA_039194925.1 Bacteroidota bacterium | reverse complement strand
CAGATGGCAGAGATTGGGGAGAGCTCAGAGAATTTGCACGGAGTTTCTCGGAGAAGTCACGGAGGAGCACCGAGTTTTTGGAGGGCAGATAGCAGAGATTGGGGAGAGCTCAGAGAAATTACACAGAGTTTCGCGGAGAAGTCACGGAGGAGCACCGAGTTTTTGGAGGGCAGATGGCAGAGATTGTGGAGAGCTCAGAGAAATTACACGGAGTTTCTCGGAGAAGTCACGGAGGAGCACTGAGTTTTTCCTTTGTGCAGCCCTAATATACTTTGTGGCTAACAGAAAAGAAAAGCAATTCAAGCAATTCCATTGTTCCTGAGCTTCGATGCTAAGCGATGAATCACAATACCTGCACACACCGAGACATTCAACGAGTGTTTAGTACCGAATTGATCTATTTCTATGGCACCGTCTAGCAGGTCAAGATTCTTGTCATCTACCCCACTCACTTCATTTCCGAGTACTATGGCTATTTTGTTTGATACAGTGGAAAAGTCCATGAGCTCAATGGATTCATCCGTCTGTTCGATGGCGAAGATGTGGTATCCGTTATCTTTCAATTGAAGAATGGCTTCTTTTGTTTCTTTGTGATAATGCCATGCTACCGAATCTGTGGCGCCTATTGCAGTTTTAGTGATCTCTCGATTGGGGGGAGTTGCTGAAATACCACAAAGGCGTATTTCCCTGATGGCCATGGCATCACACGTACGGAAAATACTACCCACATTCATAGCAGACCTTATGTTGTCCAAGACAACTACGAGGTCTACCTTGGGGATATCTTTGTATTCCTCCACGGTGACCCTGCCCAACTCGGTTAATTTCAACTTTTTCATTGAAAAACTACTTGGACATCTTATAGTCTGATGCCGCTTTCACAAAAGAAACAAAAAGCGGATGTGGCGATTCCACGGTACTTTTTAATTCAGGATGATATTGAACACCTAGAAAATAAGGATGTTCTTTCAACTCGATTACTTCCACCAGTTTATTGTTGGGGTTAATTCCCACGGGTTTTAGGTCGGATGCTTTTAGCTGATCCAAATATGCGTTGTTGAATTCATATCTATGTCGATGTCGTTCTGCGATGTCTGAGGTACCATAAGCTTTGTAAGCAATACTTCCGCGTGCCAATTTACATTGGTAAGACCCCAAACGCATCGTTCCACCTTTTTTAGAGATGGATTTTTGCTCCAACATAAGGTCGATAACGGGACTCTTGGTTTTGCTATTCACTTCTGTAGAAGCCGCGTTTTCCACTTCCAGTACATTCCTAAAATATTCAACTACAGCACATTGCATTCCCAAACAAATACCAAAGAACGGAATCTTATTTTCTCTAACATATCGTATTGCTTCCAACTTTCCTTCAATTCCCCGCTCACCAAATCCGGGTGCTACCAAAATACCATCTACGTTCTGAAGAGCTTTTTCAATGTCTCCATTTTCCAGAGCCTCCGAATGAATGGGCAAAATATTGACTTTACATTCGTTTTCTGCTCCGGCATGGACAAACGCCTCGTGGATGGATTTATAAGCATCTTGAAGTTCGTTGTATTTCCCCACCAAGGCAATGGTCACTTCTCGTGTCGGGTTTTTCAGTCTTCCAAGAAATTCCTTCCAAGCAGTAAGGTCAGGAGTGACTTTATTCTTTATATTTAGCTTTTTTAATACGGTTTTGTCCAATTTTTCCTTGAGCATAAGAAGTGGTACATCGTATATCGTCTCCGCATCTATCGCCTCAATGACAGATTTCACATCTACATTACAAAAGAGTGAAAGTTTTTCTCGTATCTCTTTGGTAATGGGCCGTTCACATCTACAAACCAGAATATCGGGCTGAATACCTGTCTGAAGTAATTCTTTAACAGAATGCTGTGTTGGCTTGGTTTTCAACTCTTTAGCTGCACTCAAGTAAGGAACAAGAGTAAGATGAATCACCAAACAATTTTCGCGTCCGTGCTCTCTTCGCATCTGCCTCAAGGCTTCCAGGTACGGTAAAGATTCAATGTCACCTACTGTACCTCCGATTTCTGTAATAATGACATCGTAATCTTTTTCTTCCTCTAAAAGGCTGACTCGACGTTTGATTTCATCGGTAATATGAGGAATTATTTGTACCGTCTTTCCCAAGTATTCTCCATCCCGCTCTTTGTTGATAACTGTTTGATAAATTCTTCCGGTGGTGACATTGTTGCCTTGTGAAGTCGCCTTATTCAGAAATCGTTCGTAATGTCCCAGATCCAGATCCGTTTCCGCTCCATCTTCTGTTACATAGCATTCGCCATGTTCGTAGGGATTCAAGGTTCCGGGATCAACATTAATATAAGGATCGAATTTTTGAATGGTTACTTCCAAACCTCTGGATTGCAGAAGTTTAGCCAGAGATGCTGAAATTATTCCTTTACCCAATGAAGAAGTAACCCCGCCCGTAACGAAAATATATTTAGCCATGTACTGTTGATTGAGACAGTTATAAAAGTGTCATTACGGGATGCAAAGTTAAGAATTGAATCTAAAGGGAGAACTATTGATATAAAGAAAATTCATATTTGATGAGAATACCAGAAAACTCCAGCTTTAATAGTCCAAAAATTGAATAATCAACAATAGGCACGCAATGATAGAAAACAACATTTTACTTACAAAAAAAGCGGACCAAAGGTGATCCGCTTTCTGTTATTTCTAAAAGAGCTGCCTCCATTATGGAAATACTCCTAATGTCATATAATCGCTTGCAACTTTATTCAATGCTGTAACAAAAGCTGCCGTTCTATAATCGACAATACCTTTTCTGCGTTTCAAGATTTCGTGGATCTGATCAAAAGAATTCACCATCGTCTCTTCCAAACCAGATCTGACAAGATCGACTTCTTCGGCTCCTCTTGCAATTTGTGCCTTTTCTCGATCCGTTAACGACTTGCCGGTAAGCTCCTCTACCTTATTAATAATATTGGTATTCTTGTTCTGATTGAATCTTTTCTCCATTCTTCCAAATCGCATATGCGAAAGATTTTTCAACCATTCGAAATAAGAAACCGTCACCCCTCCTGCATTCAAATACATATCAGGTATGATAACCACTCCTTTTTTCAATAAGATCTCCTCAGCATCGGCAGTGATTGGACCGTTTGCCGCTTCACCGATGATCTTCGCCTTTATACTCTTTGCGTTGGCTTTGGTGATTTGTGACTCCAATGCCGCCGGAACCAAAATATCACACTTTAACCCTACCCAATCTTCTCTCTTCTTCAACTCTGTAGTACCAGGAAATCCGATGATGGTTTTATTTGCTTTTCGATATGCAATAAGGTCTTTGATATTGATATTCTCATCGCTCACAATGGTTCCTTCAATTTCAGAAACACCAATAACTTTTGCACCACCCTCTTCCTGAGAGATCATTCCAGCATAAGAGCCTACGTTTCCAAGCCCCTGGATCACCATGGTTTTCCCTTCAATACCTGGCGAAAGGCCCAATGCTTTCATCTCAGCCTTCTTATTACAAAATTCTCTCAATCCATAAAAAACACCTCTTCCGGTAGCTTCCGTTCTTCCTCTAATACCATTTTGCTTTACTGGTTTTCCTGTTACACAACCTACGGCATCGATCTCACCTCCTTTAAAGGTTTGATACGTATCCAGTATCCATGCCATTTCTCGTTCACCTGTTCCGTAATCTGGTGCGGGCACATCCAAACTAGGTCCGATAAAATTCTTTCGAATTAATTCGACGGTGTACCTTCTGGTAATTCGCTCCAATTGCGCTGGCGAATAACTTCTTGGACTCACCTTTACCCCACCCTTGGCACCACCAAATGGCACATCCACTATGGCGCACTTGTAGGTCATCAAGGCAGCCAGGGCCATTACTTCATCTTGATTGACGTGATGACTAAATCGAATTCCTCCTTTTGTGGGTGATCTGTGATGGCTATGCTGCACCCGGTATGCTTCGATTACTTCGTAACTGTTTCCAATCTTGACTGGAAACCGCATCTGGTACACGGCGTTACAAAATTTAATTTGATCCGTGAGTCCTTTGGGCAATCCGGTATGCACAGCGGCCTTGTCAAAATTCCGTTGTACACTTTCGAAAAAACTTGCTTGCTTACTGCTCATTATTTATTTGATTTTCTAATTTGGTTAGTTTGTTATCCATCCGATACAGAAAAAATGCAATGCCCAGCAAAATCACGACAATCACGGCAATGACTGAATAAATTTTACCAATAGATCTTAGAAAATCAATAGCGGGAGATTCTGCGTGCAAAGTACCTGAATTCATGAGAAGGAGTCCCACGATCAGCAACAAAGGTGTAAACTTTTTCATATATCCATATTTTAGAATAATGCGTATTACACTTTGAAAATTGTATTCCACACATCATCCAAAATCATAATACGAAATTCGTTTATTTTTCTAATTAAACAACTAATTCGAGCAAATTATTTTCAGCTATAAATCGATTTTAACACCTTCAAAATAATTTTCTCGTCAGCCATTTATCTTTTAAATTTTCATAGCGAATAAGTATACTCGTCATCCACAGCCCGAGCAATGTAAAACCGATGACTGCGGGGTAAAAAACCATTCGCAATGTATTTTCCATATCCTCTCCACCCAAAGCAGGATTACCACCGTTTCCGGGGTGCAAACTGTCTGAAAGACGTGGAATAACAAATACAAGTGGAATCATGGCTACAAATGCAAACAGATTATAGCTGGCAAAAAGTTTTGCTCTCCGATCTACATCATTAATGCTACTTCTTAATATCAAGGAAGCTACATAAATCAGCATCGCTACAGTGGATAAATTGAGCTTGACATCACGAGTCCAAAAAGTACCCCAAGTATACTTTGCCCAGAGGGATCCTGTTATAATTCCGAGTATTCCAAAAAGTACGGCAATCCTTACCAGGGAAGAAGAAATAATATCATTTTTAAGATCATTACCTCTTAGATATCTGATACTGTACACCAAGGATGCTATCAACAAAATAAACATTGAAAACCATAAAGGAATGTGAAAAAATGTATTTCGTATGGTTTCATTCAAAATCGACCTGAAGGGAAACTGAATACCTGGCTTGTCCGTAATTCCTTCAATTGGGCTCCTTGTCCACTCATTTAAATTTTCATCAGAACGCACTTTAGTTTTAACGGTTACTGCCTCCGGAAGTATAGACGGTCCATCCTCCGAATTGTAAATAATCATTGTCAATTGCTGAAATGTATCTCTTGCCGGAAACGAATTGGGAATCGTAAAATGAACACGTGCTTCCCGATCTCCCAGCACTTCAAACTTACTTGCTTTCACCGCACCAATCGAATCCAACTTCAACCAAGCCGAATTTTCGTTATTGTTGTAATTCGTATTGTAGCCCTCTATTCGAAAGATATGCGTTTCTCCACTTGTAATAGATGACTTGCTGTTGCCATTTACTCCCATTGATAAAGAATCGGCTCTTTCAATTCCCGGCTTTAAAGGAATGGACATTCCGGCAATAACCGTATAAATCAAAATCAAGATCCCCAAAATTTTCCACCACATTGCTCTCATATAAATATTACATTTGCTTTATGCTTTCCATAGTGTAGGAAAGATAAGGACAATCATTCCTATTATTAATAAATCAATACTTGCCAAAATATATAAATCCTTACCGATGGTAGAGTCCTGAATCAATCGCATGGCCACTGCCGTTATTCTTTCTAATATCAAAACACTCGGCAACACCAAAGGCAAAGCCAGGATAGACATCATCGTACCATTCGAACTTCCCGCACCAGACACCGAAGAAACAAAGGTGAAAATTGAAGAAATCCCCAAGGTCCCCAATAGCATACCTTTTATAAAAAGAGAATAGTCCTTAATGGGGTTGCCAAATAATACGGTAAAAGCAAAAATGATAACGATGGTCAAAAAGAGTGTAAATAAATAGTTGTAAATCAATTTTGCCACCACTACTTCAAGCGGTCCAAAAAGAGAATAGTAGTACAGATACGTTTCTTTTCGTTCTTGTACAAATGACTTCACGATAGCGTTTAGTCCTGCAAATAATGTGATGATCCAAACCAGTATATTCCACTCCAAAGCGGAAAGTTTATTAAACGCCTTATAAATAAAATAAGCGGTAGTCACTGCAAACAAAAATATCCCGGCGATGGCGTATCGTTGTCTGATTTCAATGTCAAAATCCTTTTTAATAATTGCCGCAACATGCGATAAATTCATAATACAAATATACGGTTGAAGACTATAATTCAATACACTCGATCAAACAATGTTTTTCATTTTTTAACGTTTCCAATTGTACTTTTCGACTTCTTCGCCTCACAAACACAAGCAACATCCTAAATATGAAGAGAAAAATACTTTAAAGTATTAATAAAAAGATAGTAACATATTATAAAATTATTTAATTTGTTATAAATTTGTTCCCATCTCAAAATTTGAAAACTATGCTCAAAAAGGTATTTTTCTCGATTGCAATCACAATAGTTACGATATCTCTCTACGCAGCAAATCCGGATTTCCATGCGATAAGTCCCAAAAAAGGCGAAGGAATATATGCCTTGATGAGAAAGTACGATCTCAATATTCATCCTTGCAATTTGGAAAAATTCCTTGAACTGAATAATCTCACCAAGAATTCAATTCTCAGAACCGATAAAAAATATAAGTTGCCCATCTATCTCTACACCTACAATGGCAAGAGCATTCGATCTACCATTGAGGATTACAATATGGAAAAGGCCCTACGAATCAAAAAATACAATGAGACTCGTCTTAGCAAAGGGCACCGCAAGATGTCATATACCACCAGTAAAATATTGTGGGTCCCGTATCATGAAGTAGGTTGTAATTTGAATTCAGTTAAAAAGAATAATATTTCAACTGAAGAAATCGATAAAAACACATTGTACGTCGGTCTTTTCGGCAATAAATATGGAAAAGTAAAAGTAGAAGATTTAAACCTGAAAAATAAAGTTTACTATGTAGTTGCAGGTCACGGCGGACCTGATCCGGGAGCGATGTGCAGGAGCTGCCCTAAGGACATGTGCGAAGATGAATATGCCTATGACATTGCCTTGAGACTGGCAAGAGATCTGATGCAGCATGGTGCCAAGGTACATGTGATTATTCAGGACCCTGACGACGGCATACGAGATGAGCAGTATTTGAAATGTGATTATGACGAAAAGTGCATGGGCAAACATACCATCCCAAGAAGACAAAAAGCGCGTCTAGTGCAGCGGTCGGCAGAAATTAATAAGCTATACCGTGCCTATAAAGCCAAAGGTATTAAGTACGAAGATCAGGTGGCGATCTTTTTGCATGTGGACAGCAATAATGAATCCAAGCAGCAGGATGTCTACTTCTATCATCATAAGAAAAGTAAAAACGGTAAAAAACTCGTCAATAAAATCAGAGACACCTTTGAGCAAAAGTACAAGCAACATCAAAAAGGTCGCGGATATAAAGGCACCGTGAAATCAAGAGGCCTTTATGTGATTAACTATACACAACCCACCGCTGTATTCGTAGAATTGGCCAATATTCGAAATAAAACGAACCATAGAAGATTACTTTCGAGTGAAAATCGTCAGGCTTTGGCCAATTGGCTTTTTGAAGGGCTCACAAAATAAAATGAATTACGAGGTATTCAAGTCTTTTCCTACACTGACAACGGAGCGAATGACCCTGCAATCGTATGAAGTTACTGATGTAGACGATCTATTCGAACTCCGGACCGACCCCTCAGTCACGGCCTTTTTGGATCGCCATCCAGCCAAGGATAAATCTGAAATTCGAACGCAAATACTGGATACTCAAAAGGATTTTAACAATCATAAAGGGATCAATTGGACTATAAAGCTCAAAGGGCAAAACGAAACCATCGGCTATATAGGATTTTGGCGTATTGACCATACAAATCATAGAGCGGAATTGGGGTATGCTTTAAAAAAGGAATATTGGAGAAAAGGGCTTATGTATGAAGCAGCTGTTCGGATAATTAATTTTGCGTTTGATGAACTACAAGTTCACAGCATTATGGCCAATATTAATCCAACTAATGCGGGGTCCGAAAAATTATTGTTGAAACTTGGATTTAGAAAGGAAGCTTATTTCAGAGAAGATTATTTCTTCGACGGTAAATTTCTCGATTCCGTTATTTATGGACTACTGACTTCAGATTGGAAAACTTGATCCAATATGCTAGACATCACTGACCATTAGATTGCAGCCCCGAATATCCGACTGATCCAGACGGCCAAGGATTTCAAATGAACCATCCTTATATCTTCTGCCCAAATCTTGCGTTTCAATGAATGCACAAGAATCGATGTTTGCCAAATCTATAATATTGACAATACCTGACTTTCCGTGCTGTAGTAATTCCAAAGGGTCGGTTGCATCTTTGACCAACACCTTCATCGTATACCCTGGACTATAAACACCATCTTTTTGGGAATAAGCCTGAGAAAACAATTCCGTCATTCCATATTCAGAATGTATGTAAGCGACACCAAATCCTTTAGAAATTTGATGATGAAGTTCTGCTCGTGTAATTTCCTTTTTCCTTCCCTTCATACCACCTGTTTCAATAACAATCAATTCAGGAAAGTCGATGCTGTATGCAGCGTTAAAATCCAATAAGGCAAAGCTTACACCAAAAAGTATAGTGGGTACTCCTTTTTTCTTACACTTCTGCAGCTTCGTATATAAAGCCTCATGATCATATAAATAAAACCCACTTTCCTCATAATCAGATTGTGCAATGAATGAATCCACCATAGCTACCAAAGAGGATCCTGATCGCTCCAAGTATGAGGGAAGCAAAGCCAAAAAACAGTAGGAATTCACCTTGCCATAGATTGATTCGAAAATCAGTTTGGCTACGTTTAAATAGAGCGACGGATCAAACACATAATGTTTTGAGGGAACTAATCCTGTAGTCCCGCTGCTTTCAAAAATCTGTTCTTGCTTTTTCAATTCACAATGCAGTTTGTGAGTCTTGAAGGCAGAGATAGGTAAGAATGGAATTTTTTCTAAAGAATTAATATCATCTATCCGCACGTCCAGGTTATCAACCCAGTTTTGATATACAATATTATGTTTATATTGATAACGAAATAGGTTTAGAGCAGCAAATTCGAAGTCGAAATTGGGATTTTCAGTAACTAAGGCTATGAATTTGCTTCTATCCAATTGTTTTGCGTTATTTAGGCTGGTAAAGATAGACAGGATAATAACTTACAAAACAAACTTCTGGTTAACATCGTTAAGAAAAGTATGACATCTAGCATAAAACAGATACTATTTTCACTTTTCATTGTTGCTTCGATCGCATATTCTGGTTGTATCAATGCACCTAGTTATTCGGATATTCCGGAGATTGAATTCGTTGGGTTTTCAAATCGGATCATGGATCAGGCCCCGTTGAACAGCGACACCACCTTTTTAACCATAAGTTTTACGGATGGTGACGGAGATATTGGTTTTGATTCCGAAACAACGGGTGAAAACATTTTTATCATCGACAATAGGACCAACGAAATTTTTGATCGATTTCGAGCACCATCGATTCCGCCGGAAGGTGCCAATAACGGTGTTTCAGGAGAAATTCGCATGTTACTGCTGAATACTTGCTGTGTATTCCCACCTCAAGATTCAATTCCAAATTGTGAAAGTCCACTGCAATATCCTACTAATGATCTTTCATTTACCATTTATATTGAGGATCGCGCAGGTAATAAAAGCAATGAAATCATTACTCCTCCAATTATTTTGAATTGCAATTAGTTGTTTCATTTGCAGAATCGTAGAATCGCTTGAATAACTATATCCGCTCGAATTGCAGAATAGAGGAATCTTTATAATTCCTTCAACAAACTAGAAAATCAATGTTGCTTCAAATCATATAGCAGTCTTTTTAGAAATACAAAAAGTATTTACGTCCACTTTTATTCGCTATACAATAAAAAACAGGTATCCCCCACTTTCGGGAATACCTGTTAATAGCTAGGATTTCAGGTAAATGTCTATGAGAAAACTTTTAACTCTGAAAATTCATTTTTGCAACTAGGCCAGAGTACTTAGATCTCTGATAAGTATACTTTTTCTTTTAAAATAAATCTGATTCGAATTTCTTAGATCGTTCAATACGGAAGTTACGGTCTGTCTTGATGTACCAGTAAAGTTGGCAATATCTTGCTGGGTAAGGCTGTGCTTAAGTAACATTTCATATCCAACTTTTCGACCAAAATTGTTTGCATTTTCTTTGATAAACTCTACAATTCTGGTTCTTGCATCATTGAATACCAAAGATTCCAATCTACTTTCAATTTTGTGAATCTTACGTTCTAAATTTTCAACAACTTTCAAGTTAAAGTCAAAGTTGCTCTTCATTAATTCTTTAAATCCATCTACGTGAATCTGTAGTAGTCGAACATCAGAATCTATTGCTTTTGCAAATGATTTTCTTACTGCGGTAGAACCCAATCCTGATTCTCCAAATAAGGCGGTTGGGTGTAAGATGGTTTTGATTACCTCTTTACCATCTGCTGATGTGTTTCCAATTTTGATCGTGCCGTTGATCAATACATACAAGTAATTACTTTCTTCTCCACTTCTGTAAATATATCTGTGTTTTCCCACAGCTTTAATACTTGTGGATCTTGCTAAATCCTGCAACTCTTCCTCTGTAAGGTCAGTGAAAAGTTGGAATTGTCTTAGCATGGAAACCTTGTCTATGATTTCGAAGAAAGCATTCGGTGTATTAGTCATTTTGTTTACTTTTTTAATTCTCATTACATAACCAAGACACGACTAAAGGCGACATACCCCTATAAAAAACACCATAAATTTTACATTTTTTTTATGAGGATTGTAAAGTGTGAGCATAAT
>JBCCVV010000228.1:0-10936 GCA_039194925.1 Bacteroidota bacterium | reverse complement strand
GTTATAATTTTAGTTTATGTTTGCCACATAGTTCGTGCCAAAAGTAGAACTTTAGTAAATTAAATGCCGTTTTTTATCTGTAGCAAAAAGGATAAAGGACCTATTTTTAAAAACCGATATTGATATGTTACGACAGAGTCTTAGCCAAAAAATGATGCAAAAGTTGTCTCCTCAACAGATTCAACTGATGAAACTATTGCAGATCCCGACGGCGACATTAGACCAGAGAATTAGTGAAGAACTAGAAGCCAACCCTGCCTTGGACGAGGGCGATGATTATGGAGAGGTATTTGATTTGGACAGTTCCAAAGAAGAAGATGGTAAAGAAGAAGAGTTCGAACTGGACGACTATCTGAAAGAATATATAGAAGACGACCCGATCAGTTATAAGTTGAAAGGTGATGTTTATTCTACCGAGGAAGATAAAAACATACCTATTGCCGTTCACGATAGTTTTCATGAATTGTTGGAGCGTCAAATTGGGATGTTGGAGCTTCGAAATCCAGAAGATGAAATTGTAATACGACAGATCGTAGGTTCGATTGATGAAGATGGATATTTGAGACGAGAGCCTTCTTCGATCATAGATGATTTGATGTTTTCTCAAAATGTATATACGACTACGGACAAAGTAGATGAATTGTTGCAGATGGTACAAAAATTTGAGCCATCGGGAGTTGGTGCGAGAAATTTGCAAGAGTGTCTGTTGCTTCAGTTGGAAAATAAGATTGAGAAAAACGAAGAGAATCACATTGAGGCTAAACAATTGGCACTTAAGATTCTGATCAATCACTTCGATGAATTTACCAAAAAACATTACCAGAAACTCCAAAAGTATCTCAATGCGTCAGAATCAGAATTGCGTGATGCCATTGAAGAAATATTAAAACTCAATCCAAAGCCTGCCAGCGCGGTTCAGGGTTCAAGAAATGTAAACAGCCAGTATGTTGTTCCTGACTTCATCATCCAAAACCGTGACGGAGAATTGGAATTAACTTTGAATAGTAAAAATGCACCGGACCTGCGTATCAATGATCAATACATGGATATGCTCAAGGGCTATAATGCATCTACCAAAGGCAGAAAAACCAATAAAAAGGAAAAAGAAGCGGTGATGTTTATCAAGCAAAAGATAGACAGTGCGAAGTGGTTCATTGATGCGATCAAGCAACGACAGGATACACTATTTCGAACCATGTATTCTATCATGCAATATCAGTACGATTTCTTCTCCACGGGTGACGATCGCAAGCTAAAGCCCATGATTCTAAAGGATATCGCGGAGATTACAGCCTTGGATATTTCTACCGTTTCGAGAGTAGCCAACAGTAAATTTGTGCAGACCGAATTTGGTACTCGAAGACTCAAAGACTTCTTTTCAGAATCATTGATGACTCAAGACGGAAAAGAAGTATCTACCCTTGAGGTTAAAAACATTTTATCCGACATTATTGCAGCAGAAAGTAAAAAGAAGCCTTTGTCCGATGAAAAGTTGAAAGACATGTTGACCAGTAAAGGGTATAATATCGCCAGAAGGACGGTTGCCAAGTATCGTGAGCAATTGGGGATTCCGGTGGCTCGATTGCGGAAGGAGTTGTAGGATTTAATAACACTCAAGAATCAACTACACGATAAAAGCAGCGCAAAATTTAGTCTATTTAGGTTGTTCGCGACGAATATTTTTATTTCAATCTTAAGTTTATTGTAAGCTCAAGGTATAAGACGACCATATAATGGCAATAGAATACGCTCAGTGAATTGCTGATAAAATTGACCATATATCTGCACTTTCATTATTGTTCTTTCATATGAATATGTTAATAAGAAAGATATTGAGACATGGATTTTGGGTGAATTTCATAAATGGAAGATTTGTTAAATGAAATGGAGAACTATGAATAATAAGATTATTAATCTTGTACTATTCATAGCCTGTATTTCATTTTTATTATTAGAAAACTTTGGATGTCTAGTGAGAGATGGTTTTCGAAATCTGGAGGATTGTTATGTATCAGGATTTGGGATTCCAAGAAATGAATATGTATTTTGGACTGAAGTAATTTTATTTCTACTATTGGCATTATTTTTCATGATTGGAAATAGCGCAAGTCGTTATTTTCAAGTGACCGCCATTTTATACATGTTGTTTTTTAGTTATTCATTTGAATTTATAATGTCATTCAATAATCCTTATCATTTTAGTTGTGTAATCCTTCATGTAATCGGTGGATTTAGCCTAGGGTTTCTATTATTCGGATTTTCGTCGAGCCAACGAATTAAATAACTATAAAGAATTTATTCATGGTAAACCCTAGATAAGATCACTTTGAATATATAGATATTGCCTGCCGATAAGGAAGTATTATAATCGAGCATGGATATGGCAGATTTTCAAAGAGCTTACACCCCTCCTCACATATTGAATCTTTCATATAGCGTTTCATTTTGTATTCCAATTTTACGATGCGTAAGAAATTTTGTCACCTACACTCCATCTACCAAAATTCGGAACTGAATTTGAATGCAAAAACTATACTTTAGTGATTAATCTCAAACACATACACTATGGCTTACAGCAAAAAGATTGCAAGCACCCTCACATTATGTATATTCTTCTTTTTCCAAAGTTCGGCGCAAGAGTGGCGACAAGGCAATGAAACTCCTGCCGAAAATCCGAATTTTAATGAAATCATGGCTCAGTTTGAAGCTTATTGGGAAGGAAAAGAAATTGGTCGAGGTAAGGGATACAAGCCAATGCGAAGATGGGAATACCAATGGGCACCTCGTGTAAATGACGATGGGTCGTTTCCTGCTGCAGGAAGAAACCTTACTGCATTCAATTCCTATTTAAAAAAGTACAATTCCGAAGAACGAGACGCAACCAACCCCTGGGAGAGTTTGGGTCCTTCTTCCAATTCAAGTGGGTATGCCGGTACAGGTAGAATTAACTCCGTAGGTTTTCACCCTACCAATCAGGATATCGTGTATGTAGGCTCAGCCGGAGGAGGTATTTGGAAAACTACTAATGGAGGAGACTCCTGGACCCCGATTTCAGATTATATAGGTTCAATCGGAGTATCAGCTATTATTGTCGATCCTCTTAGTCCTGAAACCGTATATATCGCCACAGGAGATGGAGATGCTTCCGACAATTATTCAATAGGTGTACTCAAATCTACAAATGGTGGAAGTACCTGGAATACGACCGGACTCAATTGGTCGACAAGCAGTACTCGGTTAATTCGAGCTATGGTTATGCACCCAAATGATGTCAACACCTTATTGCTGGCTTCAAATGATGGAATCTACCGAACTACCAATGCAGGCGGTTCCTGGACTAAAGAACAATCGGGTAATTTTTATGATATCGAATTAAAACCACAGGCCACATCGAATACATTTTATGCCTGTACAAAAACACAGATTTATCGATCTACCAACAATGGGGATAGCTGGTCCTCTCAACACACATTATCAGGAACAAATCGTATAGCACTAGCAACATCCGAAGACAACGTTAATTATGTATATGCTTTGGCATCCAAATCATCTGGCAGCGGATTCAAAGGAGTGTACCGATCTACTGACAGCGGGCAATCTTATACAGAACGATCCACCAGTCCAAACCTCCTGGGATGGAGTTCATCCGGCTCCGATTCTAATGGACAAGGGTGGTATGATCTTGTGATTGCCGTAGACCCGAATAATGCGAATAGTGTTCATGTGGCAGGTGTAAATCACTGGAGATCTACCGATGGAGGTGCAAATTGGACCATAAAATCCACTTGGAACGGTTCTGGAGGGGTGCAAGAAGTGCATGCAGACAAACATGCGCTGGAGTGGCAAGACAACAACACACTCTGGGAAGGAAACGATGGTGGTATCTACAAGACCACAAACGATGGAGACAATTGGACAGATCGCACTTCCAATCTTGTAATCAGTCAATTGTACAAAATTGGTGTTTCGGAACAGGATAACAAAGTGATTGGGGGTCTTCAGGATAATGGTACCAAACTGAGAAATAATAATAGCAACTGGACTGATGAGATAGGAGGAGATGGCATGGACTGTGCCATCAATCCAAACGACGCAAGTGTGTTGTATGGCAGTCTGTATTATGGAGATATTCGAAGATCCACCAATGGAGGTTCATCATGGACTAATATTTCCAACGCTATTCCCGAAGAATCTGGAGAGAATGCTGCTTGGGTAACGCCTTATGTTTTGGACCCTTCGAATCCATCGACTATAGTGGTGGGGTATGAAAATGTATATCGATCAACTAATCAAGGCAATTCATGGGCAAAAATAGGTGACAATCTTACGTCCAGCACTTTGTTATATGCTGATATTGCGCCTTCTGATTCGGACTATATTTACGTAGGTCGAGCCTCATCTATGTGGAAAACAAGTGATGGAGGAACAAATTGGACCAGTCCCGGAGGACCCGGCAGCAGCACGGCTATGGTAAAAGTGAGTCCAACCAATCCAGAAACCTTGTATGCTGTTCGCCAAAGATATAACTCCAATAGCCAAGTTTATAAATCCACCAATGGCGGTACTAGCTGGACAAGTATCACAGGTAATCTACCAAGCATACCTGCCAATTGTATAGCCATTCATGACGATGGTGATGAGACGATTTATGTAGGAATGGATGTAGGTGTATACTATAGAAATAACAACACTTCTGATTGGGTTTTATTCAATACGGATTTGCCTAATGTTCAGGTATCGGAAATTGAGATAAAGGAACAAACCAATGAAATATACATCGCAACCTATGGAAGAGGTGTATGGAAAAATAACACGATTGGCTCTTCATCATTATGTCCATATCCATCATCTGTAGATGTTACAGATGTGGGTTACAATTCGGTTACGCTCTCTTGGTCGGGTATCAATCCTACACCTACGGATGGTTACGAATGGGCATACAATACCACGGGAACAGTGCCTGGAAGTACCACAACAACTATGGACGAATCCGCCAGTATCAGCGATCTTGAAAGCGGTTCTACGTATTACTTTTTTGTTCGGGCGAAATGCACGGATACATCCAATTCATCCTGGGTTACAGTCGGTCCGTATGCCACTAAATACGATTGTGGTGATGACTTTTACGATTCAGGAGGGGCATCAGGAGAATATAGCAACCAGGAAGATATCACCACAACCATTTGTCCACAACAAGCAGATCAGGCAATAAAATTGACATTCAATGATTTTGATGTGGAGACCAATTGGGATGCACTTTACGTGTATAATGGAAACTCGATTGATAGTCCACAATTTTCCAGCGGTGCAGGTCCTACTCAGGCGGGTTTTCCGGCAGGTGGGTATTATGGTACTACGATTCCGGGACCATTTACTTCGACCGACGAAACGGGATGTATCACGTTGAGATTCCGCAGCGATACGTATGTGACAGAATTGGGTTGGGACGTGGATGTATCGTGCGAATTGTTATGCTCTGAAGAGGTAATGAATACTGATGATGATGGATGGGGTTCTTTGCGAAGAACAGTTCTCTGTGCTGATCCTGGCGAAACAATTGTACTTGATCCAGGGGTGTTTTCTCAGAATTTTGCTGCCCTAACTCCGATTATGATCGATAAGAATGTGGTTCTTAATCCTGGAGTTGGAAATGAAATTATTCTCTACACATCAGCAACAGGTCCTGTATTTCAAATCACCAATACCGGCCAACTGGAGCTTGACTTTGTAAATATTTTTTCTGGAACATTGGAATATGGCGGAGCAATTGTCAATGATGGAGTATTGATCCTAAACAATGTCAGTGTTTTCGAAAACGAAGAAAATACGGATGTAGAGTCTCTCATTCTCAATAATGGACAGATGTATATCAGAGGCAACAGCAATATAATTAAAGAATAAGTGATTCATAAATTAGGTAGTCAATTCGTATTTTTGTCAAACTTCATTTCCCAATGAGCATCGTTTATACGATCAAATAATTTTCTATGGTTCGGATAATAGGTTCGATTTTAGCGCTTTTTATGGTTCTGTCTATTTCGTTTGCACAGACCGATCATTCCCAGGTTAATTTTGTCAATCAAGCCTTGCGAGATAACAATACCATAGTTGATGAAATTTATATTACGGATCACTACACTTCACAGGGAATTACACATACCTATTTTAAGCAATCGCTAAGTGGAATTCCTATATACAATTCGCGTGGTGCCATTCATTATAAAAATGGTGATGAAATCATAGTCAAACCATTTTTCGCAAGAATGCCCAAATCAATTAAGGTAAGTTCCAAACCAAAGCTCTCAGCTTCTGAAGCACTGGCTAGGTTGGTATCAACAAAAAACCTTGATCCATCAGGCCCTATTACCTTGATCAAAGAAGCGGAAGGGGTTGAAAGAACTCAAGTACTTCGCGCGTCAAAAGTTTCATTAAGAGATATCGAAAGTGGCCTGGAATATTATTTGACAGCAGACAATGAACTTAAATTGATTTGGAAACTTCCGATAGAACACGTGGAGACTGCCTGGTATACCAACTTTTTGGTTGATGCACATACCGGTGAGATTGTACAGGAAGTGCAATGGACCGTGGAATGTAATCACGGCTCTGGTCAATGCACGGGAGAAGCAGAGGATCACGTTCATCATAAGCATAGACATTTTGGGCGTCGTGCCGAAATTTCAATCGCTCCTAATTCATACGAAGTCTTTGCCTGGCCAATAGAGAGTCCCAATTTTGGCGGGCGAACAATAGAAGCTACGCCATGGAATGATAACCTGGTGGCTTCACCAAATGGCTGGCATACGATTGGAGCGAACAACTACACTACAACCAGAGGAAATAATACCGATACATACATTGACGATGACAATACAAATTCCCCAACAGGTGGTGATGCGGCACGAGCGGATGGAGGTGTAAATCTGGACTTTTCTTTTCCACTGGATTTAGATATGGATCCGGAAGATTATAAGGATGCCGCAGTTACAAATACATTTTATTGGACCAATCTTATGCATGATGTCTGGTACAACTATGGGTTTGATGAAGCCTCGGGAAACTTTCAAGAGGAGAATTATACAGTAGATGGTGTAGGATCAGACTATGTTCGCAGTGAGGCACAAGACGGTTCGGGAACGTGTAATGCAAACTTTGGTACACCACCAGATGGAGGGAACCCAAGAATGCAGATGTATTTGTGTTCCCGAAACGGATTTGATCGGGATGGAGATTATGATAATGGTGTAATTGCTCATGAGTATGGACATGGTATATCGAATCGATTGACGGGAGGACCTTCAGCCTCAGGATGTTTGAATACAACTTCTACACCCGAGCAAATGGGCGAGGGATGGTCCGACTATTTGGGTATGGTAATGACGATCGAAGTCGGGGATACGGGTCCTGATTCCAGAGGAATGGGGACTTGGTTATTTGGGGAAGGGCCTGACGGAGATGGAATACGCCCATATCCGTATAGTACTGACTTTGGAATCAACCCGATGACTTATAATACAATCAATTCCGTTAGTGTTCCCCACGGTGTTGGATCCGTTTGGTGTACTATGTTATGGGATATGACATGGCTATTGATTGACGAATACGGTTTTGACCCTGATATCTATAATGGTACAGGAGGAAATAATATTGCCATGCAATTGGTCATGGAAGGAATGAAATTACAGCCCTGTAGTCCTGGATTCGTTGATGGCCGGGATGCAATATTGGAGGCTGACGAGTTGCTTTACGGAGGTGATAATTCTTGCTTTATCTGGAAGGCATTTGCTGGCCGAGGATTAGGGTATAGTGCGGATCAAGGTAGTTCAAGTAGTAGATCTGATGGCACAGAAGCTTTTGATTTGCCACCATCTTGTAGATTAAAAGTGGAAAAAACTACTTCAGTGCTTACTGCAATGGAGAATGATCAGATCACGTATGAGATTATTGTATTTAATAACTTCATAGACATCGATTTGACGAATATCGTTTTGACAGATACGATTCCTCAGGACCTGGTGTTTGTATCTGCATCTGATGGCGGTAGCGAAGCAGGAGGTGTAATTACCTTTCCCACATTTGATCTTCTAAGTGGCGAATCGGATACCTTTGAAGTCGTTTTAGAAGTAAAAGCGGGAGTATCATTTGTATTGTCTGATATTTATGATGACTTGGAAAACGGTACCTCCAATTGGGAGACAATGTTTACGGGAAGCACAAGTTGGGCTACACAAAATACAATTGCCAATAGCGGTACTACAGCCTGGTTTGCTCCAGATAACAGCTCTCTTGGAACCGCATATTTGGATCTTGCTTTTCAGGTAGGACTAGAAAGTGGATCAGAGCTTTCCTTTTTTCACCAATTCGATACAGAAGTCAATTGGGATGGAGGACAGGTATTTGTTTCTACCGATAAAGGAGGAAATTGGACAGATTTGGGATCGAAAATGACCATTAACGGTTACAATGATCTTATTTTCAACTCAATACCCGGATTTAGTGGCAATAGCAATGGATTTATCAATACGGTAATTGATATGGATGATTATTCGGGGCAAAGTGTATTGATACGATTTCAGATGAATTGCGATCAGGCTGTTGGTGGAAATGGATGGTGGATTGATGATTTCTCACTAACTAACTTAAAACCGGTAGTCATAAATCAAGCCGCAGTAAGCGCAGGAATTTACAAGGATGTGGTAGTTGCGAATGCAGTTGAATTAATTCCCCCACCCAACTCATTTCAGGCATCGCTGACAACAACGAGTGTATTGTGCTATGGTGATGATGATGGTACGATCAATACATTTTCTCAGGGAGGAAGCGGAAGTTATTCCTACATATGGAACGATGGTGAAACCACGCAAAACAGAACCAATCTTATTGGCGGAATATATCGGGTTACAATTTCGGATGGAAATGAAAGTTTGGTAAAAGTGGGAGTAGTTGCAGAACCAGCTAACATTGTTCCAAATTTTGAAATTGAGTCTACGACTAACTTTGCGGCAGATAATGGATCCATTACCGTATCTCCCTACTTTGGTACCGCACCTTATACCTATCTTTGGGAGACAGGGGAGACTACTGCTACGATCAATAATTTGATGCCAGGATTTTATACCCTTACAATAACAGACGATACGAATTGTGTAAAAATCGATAGCGCAGAGGTAAAAATGTTGAGCTGTGGAGATAATCATTATGATTCAGGAGGACCCTCTTCCAACTATTCGAATAATGAGGATATTATTACAGTTATTTGCCCTGATGTTCCTGACCAAGGCGTTGTCTTGACATTCAATTCATTCAGCGTAGAATCGAATTGGGATGCGCTTTATGTATACAATGGGCCAACTATAAATGATCCGCTATTTAGTAGCGGAAATCCGGGAACTCAAGCGGGATACCCGGCAGGGGGATATTATGGTACATCTATTCCAGGACCATTTGTAGCTACGAGTGAAAGCGGCTGTATTACACTTCGTTTTCGAAGCGATCAATTTGTTACAAGAAGCGGTTGGGACATTGATATTACTTGTACGCCTTGTGCTCCAGAGGTATTTCAGAATGGACCAGATGGTTATGGTTCATTGAAAACGCTAATTGACTGTGCTGACCCGGTTGATGCAATCACTATTGGTTCAACTATATTCGCGGATACTATTTTTCTGGATGAGACCTTACTGATAGACAAAGAATTGATTATTGATCCTGGAAATGGAAATTTCATTTCGATCCAATCGAACGAAAATGGCCCCATATTCAACATTACGAATGCGGGGAGTTTGGAATTGAACAACATCAATCTATTGTCTGGTCAATCCGATCCTGGGGGAGCCATCATCAATGATGGTACGGTGATCCTTAAGGATGTAAATGTGTTGGAAAACGCAAACAATACAACAGCTGATGGACTGATCCAGAATAATGGGCAGTTATTGATTCAGGGAAATAGCAGCATCAAAAAGGATTGAGAAGAATTATGATTTTTTAGTATAATAATCAAAAACCTTAGTCACTACACTATTGCCTAGGCTTTGGTAGTCAGTTCGAATGCTGGCTTCTTGTTTCCCCATGGCCAGGAAAAGTGCATCTACCGATCGTTCTGCCAGAAAATCAGGAAGAGTACCTTCTATCTTATTCTTTGCAAAAAGATTATACGCTCCGGTAGCTATTGGCCAATAGGTAAGGGCATCAGTTTTGCCCAGTTCCTGCTTCATACGGGCACTATATCTATTTTTAACCGTATCATACATAGCGCGTTTGAGAATATTGGTGGCAGCATCTTCACCTCCGAGTACTACTGCAACGGCATCCGTAAATTGCAATTCGCTGATGGCGTCACTAACAATTCCCTCACTTTCCGTGAGCATTACAGTAGAGGCATTGCCAATCGCATTCATGACCTGATTTACTTCTGTCCCATACCCTACCGTTTTTAATGTTTTTAAAACCGCACCAATTTCTTGTGGAAGTGCATTTTCAATTCCATTGTCGTTAACGTCTTTCAATGTTTTTAAAGCTCTGAAAGTACTACTGTCAAGAATGTTCTTCAAAGCCATCACGGTTTCAAGATCGGTAGGCTTGAGGCCAATATCACTCAGTACCTTGCACGATGAGAATGTCAAAATTGAGAATGCCAGTATAGGCAGCATGATTTTTTTCATAGCATAGTTTTAAAAACAACTGAATTTAGCTTTATCAAATTATAAGAGGCAAATTATAAAAAAATTTTACTTAAAAGATGATAAGTAGTTAGAAACCCTTGTCCAGACTACACTCCAAAATTTGATTATTAATCAATTATCTAGCCTAGGATTGTTCTTAGGGCTAGGAATATTGAAGTCACAGAAACTTCTCAGCATATAATCAAAGACTGCTTGAATGGTTACGTGTGATTTTTTGTTATATACAAACCTGAAGGTTTAGAACATTAGAG
>JBCCVV010000227.1:0-10950 GCA_039194925.1 Bacteroidota bacterium | reverse complement strand
ACATATTATAAAATATTACAATATGTTAATATCTGATTTTCTATTTTTATACTTCTGAAAGGATACTTTTGACTTAAATATACTTGGCAATCAAACTGAATTTATAGGTTATCTATTATTCGTACAGTAGAAATTATTATTCGTTTTGAATAGGAATAGGTTGGGTTAAAGAATAATAAGATACAGAAAGTTTGTGGGGTCAAAGGGATATTTTAAAAAATACGTTTAATAATATTTAACGCTGCATTTTGTAACAAAAATGCGGTTCTATAAGTCCTCAAAAGGCTCGGAAAGAAAATTTTTATTGAAATAGTGTTACTTTCGCTTATTAATTCGTCTAAAGGGCAATCGATATCATAGATGCCTAAAAGATTAAATCTAATTTTACGTGTTTAAGGATAAAGAGCACCCACCAAAACCATACAAAAGTTGATAATTAATTTACTTAACCCGGTAATTTCAGGTGCTGCTTCTAAGAGTATTTCCGACGAAGAAGCGATCGAGTTATATTTGGAGACACAGAATACGAGCTATTTCAATATTCTGTATGAGCGGTATTCACAAAAGGTTTTTGGCAAATGTTATTCATTGTTGAAAAGCGAGGCCAAAGCGGAAGATGCTGCACAGGAAATATTTGTAAAGGTCTTATTGAACCTGTCAAAATTCTCGGGTAAGTCAAAATTTTCAACGTGGTTGTATTCAATAACATACAATTTTTGCATCGATGCGATTCGAAAAAATAAAAAGAATGTCGGTGTATTGGTGGATGATATTGGTAGATATGGAGAGGAAGTAGAAGATGATATTGACGATTCTGAAATAATGGAGACGAATGTCATGCGATTGAAAGAAGTATTAAATATTATTCCCGCCGGAGACAAGGCGATATTGCTGATGAAATATCAGGATGAATTTTCTATAAAGGAAATTTGTAACATTATCGACAAATCTGAAAGTGCGGTAAAAATGAAGATCAAAAGAGCCAAAGAAAAGTTTCTTAAAACGTACAGAGAATTGTACTAGATTATCAAACTGAAAATTTAAAACGATGGCAAAAAATAGTTTTAAAGAATTAGAAGAACTGGAACTCCAGGAAGTATCGATGAGAACCGATACTATCAGAAATGGTATTGCATCCGATATAGGAATGATGAGGTATGTAACTTCGGTCGTCGAATTGTATTTTCCTAAAATTGTTGATCTCTTTGTGTCTTTGGCAGGAGGAAGTCCAAATGTCCCTGACAGCACAAAGAGGAATCCGAATAAATACCCGGATATGTAATTCGATCATTACAACTAAAAACCACTACTAAAATTGAAGATTATGGATGATGCATTAAGAGAATTATTATCGAGTCTATTGCAAACGGGTATGAAAGTGGGTGTTGCCATTTTGATATTCATCATTGGCTACATTGTTTGCAGAATTATTGCCAAAGCAGTTAAAAAGGTTCTAGAGAAGGTGGGGATTGACAAGATCGGTGACAAACTGAACGAAATAGACATTGTTCAGAAGGCTAAGATGGAGATTAAAATTAGTCACGTTCTATCAAAAATAATCTACTACTTCCTGATGTTGTTCGTTGCAGTAGCAGCCACGTCCGAACTTCCGGAGGTCTCTAATCTTATTGCAGAATTACTAAATTTTATACCTAAGCTAGTGGTAGCGCTTATTCTATTGGTATTAGGTATTTTGATTGCTGATGCATTGCGCAAGATGGTTCTCACCGGACTGAAATCTTTAGGCGTACCATCTGCGGGCCTCATTTCATCCGTAGTGTTTTATTTTCTTTTTATCAATATTGTAATCAGTTCACTGAGTCAGGCCGAAATCAATACGGAATTTTTGTCACAAAATATTAGCATTGTTATTGGAGGTATTGTCGCGGCATTTGCCATTGGATATGGCCTTGCTTCAAAAGATATCATGGCGAATATGATCGCTTCTTTTTATTCTGGAAAACAATTTCAGATTGGAGATAAAATTACCATTGATGATGTCACCGGAGTAGTTTTAAGTCTTGATAAATCTACATTAACCATAAAAACGGATAACGGGAAAGTTATGTTCCCATTGAATAAGGCAGTAAACCAAAAAGTTGAATTCCACGATTAATAACACTTCACTTAATAAAAACAACAAAACATATATTAGGAATGAAAAAACTTTACATTTTAATTTTTACAATCATAGCATTTACTGTGAATTCCAATGCACAAACATTAGAAGAGTTGAAAGCGAAAAAAGCGGAATTGGCGGGTCAAGCTGCAGCCAAACAAGCCGAAGTAGATGCACTAAATGGGGAGATAAGTTCTTTGTCCAAAGAGATTGATATACTTTCAGGCTGGATGACAGGTTTTTCGGGAAATCTTGGTTTTGATTTTAATAAATCCAACAATTGGGTTGCCAATCCAAATCCAGAAGCAAGTTCCTCATCATTTGCAGTCTCTTTAGCGGCCTTTGCCAATAAAATGACTGACAAAACCATGTGGAGAAACAAAGGTCTTATAACCAAAGCTTGGCAAGACATTGATATTGATGAAGCGGGAAACGGCATGGGTTTGTTTGATCAAAGTACAGTGGATATTCTTAACTTATCTTCCTTGTATGGATATCGAATTCACCCAAAATTTGCGATTTCAGCATTGGCAGAACTGAATACATCAATTGAAGGATTTGTGGATCCGGGTGCTTTTGACATTGGAGTTGGTGGAACGTGGACACCTAGCAACAACCTTGTTGTTGTTGTTCATCCATTGAATTATCACGCAGGTCTTTCAAGAACAGATGGAATAGAATCAGCCGGTGACTTAGGGTTAAAACTTAGAGCGGACTATACAAATTCTTATAATGTTGTGGGTAAGACAATTAATCTGTCTTCAACTTTTACGTCATTTTTACCTTATGCGAGTGCAGCAGAGGGAGAGACTGGCCTTACTGAATATACCTGGATCAATTCTATTTCTTTTGAATTATGGAAAGGAATCGGTGTTGGTATTGGGGCAGGATTGAGAAAAGCTGATTTTGAATCACCGGACACACAAAGTTACTATACATTAGGACTGTCCTACAATTTGTAAGACAAACATATTGAAGTTGTAAAAAAAGGATGCCTTTCGTTAAGAAGAGTATCCTTTTTTACAGCATTAAATTCAATAATCTTTGAGAATTCTTTCTCACCCCCCTTACTACCTAAGTACGGAGGACAGGTGCTATCTTTGCGTATTTTTGGCTTAAAAATTTCACATCACCATCTTCCAAATATGAAACTCTACAGTACCAACAATAAAAACAATATCGTAGATCTAAAAGAAGCAGTTCTCAAATCACTTCCTGAAGATAAGGGGTTATATATGCCGGTGCAGATTCCAAAATTACCGGATACCTTTTTTGATTCCATCGAAAATTATTCGTTCAAGGAAATTGCATTTGAAGTGGCTGGAGCGTTGATTGGTGATTATATCCCGTCGACTGCTTTGTTTGGGATTATCGATAGAGCAATAGATTTTCCTGCACCTGTGGTGATGCACAATGATAAGATTGGGACGCTTGAACTTTTTCATGGTCCATCGCTCGCGTTTAAAGATTTTGGGGCGCGATTCATGGCCGAACTCATGTCGTACTTTATCCAAAACGAGAATAAAAAGATTACGATTTTGGTGGCGACCAGTGGGGATACGGGCGGTGCGGTAGCTGCGGGATTCTACGATACACCAGGCATCGAAGTCATCATTTTATATCCTAAGGGAAAGGTTAGCAATTTGCAAGAAAAACAATTGACCACGCTGGGTAAAAACATCCATGCTTTGGAGATCGAAGGTACATTTGATGATTGTCAGGCCATTGTGAAAAAGGCGTTTCTGGATGCTGATCTGAATCAATTCTATGATCTTAGTAGTGCAAATAGCATTAATATTGCTCGGCTGATTCCTCAAGCATTCTATTATTTTGAAGCGTACAAACAGATAAAGAAATACGGAAAAAAAGTGGTTGTTGCCGTACCCAGCGGAAATTTTGGAAACCTTACTGCAGGTCTTATCGCTAAAAGAATGGGGTTACCCATTGCACGATTTATTGCCGCTACCAATATTAATAAGATCGTTCCCGATTATTTAAAGACCGGTGTATATGAGCCCAAACCTTCTTTGGCAACCATTTCCAATGCCATGGATGTAGGAGCTCCAAGTAACTTTGTACGGATGCAGGCTTTATACGGAAATGATCGTACTGCATTGTCCGAGGATGTCAAAGGATTTTATCTGAATGATGAGGACGATAAAGTGACGATGCGACAGATTTATGATTCATTTGGGTATACTGCCGATCCTCACGGAGCCATAGGTTATGCAGCCATTCGGGATTTTCAATTAGACCATCCCGATTGCATAGGTATTTATTTGGAAACGGCCCATCCGGCCAAATTCCTTAATGTAATGGAAGAAGTTTTACCAGAGCCAACCGTCATTCCCCACCGACTCGAGGTGTTGTCTTCAAAAGAAAAAAATGCGGATTTGTTGCCTGCCGATTTTGATGCAACGAAAAAATGGTTGTTGAATAGGGTAGGGGCGTAGATACGAATGGGCACTATATTTTGCAGTGATCTTTGTGGTACAGATGATTACGTAGAATATAAGTATAGTTTTTTCTAAAACCTTATATCTTTGGCATCTTATCCAATACAAAAGATCAAGAATGATCAATATAGATTTATTAAGAGAGGTGTGCAGGGTCCCTGGAGCTCCAGGTTACGAACAACGAATTCGAGAATTTATTATTCAAACGGTTACTCCCTATGTAGATGATGTGAGTACGGATGCCATGGGAAATGTAATCGCTTTAAAGAGAGGATCATCAGACAAAAAGGTGATGGTCGCAGCCCATATGGATGAAATCAGCTTTATCGTCACAGAAATCGATTCGGATGGATTTGTTCGGTTTCATACGCTGGGCGGTTTTGATGCCAAGACATTAACGGCTCAACGAGTAATCATTCATGGTAGGGAAGATGTAATGGGGGTGATGGGTACAAAACCGATTCACGTATTGACACCGGAAGAAAGATCAAAAGCGCCTAAAACAATTGATTTTTTTATCGATACGGGTATGAAAAAAGAAGAGCTGGAGAAACTGGTAAGAGTTGGTGATCCAATAACCCGTGAAAGAGAGTTGATCGAAATGGGCGATTGTGTCAATTCTAAATCTATTGACAATAGAGTTTCTGTTTTTATTCTTTTGGAAACATTAAAGAATTTACAAAATAAAAGTGTTCCCTACGATGTATACGGAGTGTTTACTGTACAGGAAGAAGTAGGTATTCGCGGGGCAATTGCAGCTTCGTCGGGTATCAATCCAGATTTTGGAATAGCCTTGGACGTTACCTTGGCCTATGATTTGCCGGGAGCAACTTCACACGAAATGATCTCGCGATTGGGAGAAGGTACTGCCATCAAGGTGTTAGATGGATCTGTGATTTGTGATTATCGCATGGTCAATTTTTTGAGAGAATTGGCGGAAAATAACTCGATAAAACATCAAATGGAAATATTGACTGCGGGTGGAACAGATACAGCTGGTATTCAGCGCTTTTCCAATGGAGGAGCCATCGCCGGAGCCATTTCTATTCCCACTCGATATTTGCATCAGGTGATCGAAATGTCCAATAAAGAGGATATTCATAATTCCATTCGTTTGTTGGAGTTGGCATTGACCAATCTAGATGCATACGATTGGAGTTTTCGTTAATAAAATAATTGTAGATTATGAGTAATTGGAGAGAAGAGAACAACAGTTTAGCTACAGAATTTACCTTTCAGGATTTTTCACAAGCTTGGGCCTTTATGAATGAGGTTGCCATTGCAGCAGAAAAACAAGGGCATCATCCCAATTGGTATAATGTGTACAACAGAGTAGAAATTAAGTTATCGACTCACGATGCTGGTAATATCGTAACAGATAAGGATAGAAAATTATCGGCCACTATAGATGCTATCTTCCTTCGTTACAAGGTTTAAATCCTGTTTTTTAAAATAAAATCACCTCCATGAAATTTCTTAAATATGTAGCTATTTCATTACCAATTGTTGCTTTGGCGGGATACCTCCTCTATCAAAAATATCCGGTAAACCCACCCTTGCAGTTTTCTTCCGATCCTTACAATGGACAATTGCCATTGGATAAGCTCAATCTACCGGATGGTTTTAAGATAGATGTATTCGCAGACAATGTGGAAAATGCAAGATCTCTTTGTCTTTCTCCCAATGGGACTTTATTTGTAGGAACGAGGGGAAAAGGCAGTGTCTATGCGCTGGTGGATTCGGATAAAGATGGAAGATCGGATAAACAATACATCCTCATGGAAGATGGAGAGATGCCCAATGGTGTAGCATTCAAGGATGGAGATCTTTATGTGGCTGAGGTGAGTCGGATATTGAAATTTTCGGACATTGAAAATAAACTGGATAATCCCGGGACTCCCGAAGTAGTATATGACAAATATCCTACAGAGACTCATCATGGTTGGAAGTATATCGCTTTTGGACCCGATGATAGATTGTATGTTCCGGTTGGCGCTCCGTGTAATATTTGTGAATCCGAAGATAAAGTATTCGCGTCGATTACTAGTCTTAAGGCAGACGGCACTGATTTGCGGATTGAGCAGGAAGGAGTGCGTAATACGGTCGGTTTTGACTGGGATCCACAATCGGGAGAGCTATGGTTTACGGATAATGGAAGAGATTGGTTGGGTGATGATTCTCCGGAATGCGAATTGAATAGAAGCAGTAACAAGAAGGGGCACTTTGGTTATCCTTATTGTCACCAGGGAGATACGCTGGACCCTGAGTTTGGAGAAGGTAAAAATTGCTCTGACTACGAATCGCCTGTTGTGAAATTAGGAGCTCATACCGCGCCTCTTGGAATGGAGTTTTATGCCGGTGCAAACTTCCCTTCAGGATATAATAAAAGTATTTACGTAGCCAGACACGGTTCCTGGAATAGAACGGAGAAAATTGGCTATGATGTGGTTCGCGTAGAGCAAAAGGCAGATGGGAGCTACGATTGGCTTCCTTTTATATCCGGTTGGTTGAGTGATGATAAAAAAGATGTTTGGGGAAGACCGGTGGATGTAGAGGTGATGCCCGATGGAAGTATGTTGGTTTCAGACGATTTTGGAGATGCCATTTATCGAGTTTATTACAACCCTTAGCCAATATTTGAGTTCTTAGCTTGACTTTTCACTACCTTTTGGTCAAAATTCTACTATTTTGAAAAATCTACTTTTCCTATTCATTATCGCTTTGAGTATTGGGTGTTCGTCTGAAAAATCTTTTCCAGATAATAATAAAAATGACAAATATCCTTACCCGGAAGAAGTGTATGGATCCATGTTTGGTGAGATCCAGATGATGAGACTTTACCCCGATTCAAAAACGTTTGCCGATGCCACTCCGAAAGTAGACGTAGAAGAAATTAAGCTGGAATTTAGAAAACGTAAAAATGATGTCGACTTTGATGCGAAAGCTTTTGTAGAAGAATATTGGGATATTCCAGAGGCTATTGCTTCCGGTTTTAAAACAGATACCACAAAAACGCTTATTGAGCATATCAATTCTCTTTGGCCGGTTTTGACCCGATCAAGTGATAACGCTGTAAAAGGATCGACTTTGATACCTCTGCCGAATCCTTACATCGTACCAGGAGGAAGGTTTCGGGAAATCTATTATTGGGATAGTTATTTTACGATGTTGGGTTTGAAGGAAAGCGGAAGAGATGATATGATCAAGAATATGCTGGATAATTTCGTGTTTTTGATCAATGAGATCGGTCATATACCCAATGGAAACCGGACCTATTTCATTTCCAGATCACAACCTCCTTTTTTTGCGGAAATGGTTGAACTCTATGCGGGAATAAAAGGAGATCAAGTATACAAAGAATATTTGCCTGCACTACAAAAAGAATACGACTTCTGGATGCGAGGTTATGATAAAATTAATGCCGAAAATACGGAATACGAACATTGTGTTTACCTGGAAAAGGATGTGATGATCAATCGATACTTTGATTCTCATAATGAGCCTAGACAAGAGTCATACGGTGAAGATCGAGAAATGCCAAATCAGGTATATGGAGACCTTAGAGCAGCGTGTGAGTCCGGTTGGGACTTTAGCTCCAGATGGCTAAGAAGAGGAAACGGTTTGTGGTCCATCCGAACATTGGACATTTTCCCTGTTGATCTCAATACCTTGCTGTATGGGCTGGAAGAAAATTTGGAGAAAGGCTATCGTATTGCCGGGAATTCTCAAAAAGCAGATGAGTTTAAATCCTCCCGATCAAAACGTGTTGAATTGATGAATACGTATCATTGGTCAGATTCCTTGGGTGTATTTTTTGACTACCATTTTAAAAGGGATTTCCAATTAGAGGATAAGTATACACCCGCTATGATGTTTCCACTCTATTTTAAAATGGCATCTCAGGAGCAAGCCGCTAAGGTTGTTGCAAACGTTACGGGCAAATTGCTCAAACCCGGTGGAATCGTGACCTCAACTTCCGATACGGGCCAACAATGGGACGCCCCAAATGGTTGGGCACCACTGCAGTGGATTACGTTGGTAGGTATGGATAATTATGGCTACAAAGAAGAGGCATTGGATTTGGCAAAACGATGGACAACACTTAATGAAAAAGTGTATAAATCGACCGGAAAGATGCTTGAAAAATACAATGTAGAAGACTTGAGCCTGGAAGCTGGTGGTGGAGAATATCCGGTTCAAGATGGATTTGGCTGGAGCAATGGAGTGTATTTGGCAATGAAGCAATATATTTTGGAGAATGAATGATGGTTAATCTGTAACTATTTACAGAACTATGTTGATTCTAAAACGGGTGTTATCGATAAATCTACTCTGGAATATGAAGTGAATTTAGTGTGTAAGTGGATACCACATATAATTTTTTCTTGAGTTTGACACTTGGTAATAATTTGAAAGGCTGAAAGCCCCGTGAAATGGAGATTGTTAGTTGCCATTTCGAAAATCTGTAGTGAGCCAATAGTTATCCACATTGGTTATTCGGTGTCCTTTGTAATCTATATTTGTAGTATGCCTTTTTTAAGAATTGAAAAGAAATCTTCAGGTACCTACCTACGAATACTGGAAAGCTACAGAACCAATGAGGGGAAACCTACTCATCGAACACTCTACAGTTTGGGTAAGGTCGAGGATTATACACCCGAACAGCTTCGGCGTATGGGGATAAAGCTATTTGAGCTGGGCGGTGGAGAAGTAAAATCGTTTTTGAAAGGCGATCTTGTCGAATTGGGACGCTACAACTATGGTTACCAACAAGTCTACGGAAAAGCCCTGCACCACTATGGCTTCAAGGAAGTCTTTGGTAGACTTCAACGCACCTCTAAAATCACCTTCTCACTTTATGACACGGTGCTACTCATGCTGCTTGAGCGGTTGCATGAACCAGCCAGCAAACTCCAAAATTACCATAGACAGAATAAATACTTGAATCTCAATCCCGTCAAGCTGCATCACTTGTATCGTGCTTTAGATGTTTTGGCAAAATATAATGAGGTTATCCAGTTGCAGATCTATCAAACGGGAAGAGACTTATTTAACAGCAAGTTAGATGTTGTTTTTTATGATGTCACTACCTTTTACTTCCAAAGTGAGGTTGTCAACGAAGATGCACTGAGGCAAATGGGGTTTGGGAAAGACGGTAAAATTGGTAAGACCCAAATTCTATTTTCAATGATGATCGATCAAAATAAGAATCCGATTGGTTATCAAGTATTCAAAGGGGATACGTATGAAGGGGACACATTTAAAGAAGCGTTAAAAGTATTGAAGAGGAGGTATAATATTGGTAAAGTGATCGTGGTTGCCGATCGAGGCATGCTATCCAAAAGTAATATTGAGAAGGTAGTATCTCAAGAGTATGACTATATCCTAGGTGAACGTCTAAAATCTCTACCTAAAGATGTAAAGGAGTCATTGATAGACCGTAGTATCTATAAAAATGAATGGATCTACCTGGATAATGAGGATAAAGAAATTAAAGTAGAATATACCACACTGGAGGTAGGCCAAAAGACAATCATCTGTACCTACTCTGAAAAACGAGCTAAGAAAGATAGACTGAAACGATTGGAAAAAATAGAAAAGGCACATAAACTACTCAAGACGCCTTCTCAACTAAAAAAGAAAGCCGGTCGATACTTTATAAAAAGTGATCATAAAGAAACCTATGTATTAGACGAGCAAAAGATAGCCAATGCCGAAAAATATGATGGATTCCTAGCCATAAGTACTAATACAAAATTAGCAGCTAGTTCGATACTGGACCAATACAAACAACTGTATAAAATAGAACAGAGCTTCCGAACCTTTAAGTCTCACTTGGAATTGCGACCCATGTTTCACTGGACGGATCGTAGAATAGAAGGACATATCTGTATGTGCTACATTGCATTCACCCTGCAGCAATGGGTATTAACCAAGAGTAAGAATAAACTAACCGAGCGTACCTTACGACAAGCCTTAGATAAAATGCAAGTAAGCCACATTCAAAACGAAGAAAAAGAACTTTATCTGAGATCCAATCCAGAAGAAGATCAAAAATTACTTCAAAACGCACTTAAAATCAAAGCCTTACCACCGATGATGCCTATAGATTATTTTAAGGAATAACTCAGAAAAAATTAGAGGACTTGTACATTTGAACGGTTTGTAGTGAGCCGATTGGAAAGTGCTATGTCTGATTATCAGTTAGTTAGATCTATTTGGTGTCAAACTCAAGGGACAGAAGCTTCCGGTGGTGCGGTCCTTTCCAGTGGAATGTTGACCTTAATGGACGTAGACATCTATGATCCGACAAATAATGCAACGTCGGTGATACAAACCTCTATGACTGGTTCACTAAGAATTAGAGGGGAGGTT
>JBCCVV010000226.1:0-10971 GCA_039194925.1 Bacteroidota bacterium | reverse complement strand
TTTTTTTCTATTTATAAATAAAAATTTAATACGATATATATTCCTAGAACCGTAAATCTTATTTTTTGTGACTAATTTTGCGTTAAATTTTGAAATATGATTTCTGATCAGAACATTAGGGAGTGATTAAGGACACTGCTTTCAAATGTAATTCAAAGAGTTAAAAGCTATTCAAACTTAAATAACCAATTATATCCATAAAGCGTGGTAAGAAAATGAAGAATAGAATCTTTACAATTTCAGTATTAATAACCTTACTAATGCATTCATGTGCTGATGATCCGTGTAAGGACATTAATTGTTTGAATGGAGGGTTGTGTATCGAAGGGTCATGCGACTGTCCAGAAGGCTTCGTTGGTGCATTTTGTGAGCAAAAAGATGTATGCCTTGGCGTTACCTGTCCTTACGATGGTGAGTGTATGGAAGGAAGCTGTATATGTGTCGATTTAACTAAGAATTATATTGATGGTGCTTGGTTATTTGAGGGTACTAATTATGTGCTTAGATTTAATGTAGATGGAAGTTTTTGGGATGCTGGTGGTAAAGAATATACATATGAGCTCAATATGTCTGCTAGAACCATTACAACATATGACTTGGATGGCTCGCATGTTTTTACCTATAATATTCTTGAAGACAACTTTTTTTGTGACAAATTGAATTTGGGTACGGCGGAAGGTGAAAAGACGAATACACTAATTAGACAATAACTAGCGCAGGATAGTGCAGCTGTTGTTTTCAAAATTATCAAATTCATCAGGAATCCGAACTGGACCCATTATTTACGCACATACAAAAATCCTACACGTTTATAATTAGAGTGTGTTTAGTATTTTATATCAGCTAGATAAGCAAATAATTTTATGTTTGAGATATGCTAGAAATTTATGAGCGTTGCAATTCGCATTTGCTTGACGGGTTAGATCATTCGTTTTAATGTAAGGCTAAGGAAGCCCAATGTTTGCACATCATGTATTGCTTGTCTCTCAATGGATAAAAAACTCGATTTTTAATTCATGAAGTGCAATGTAAATCTAGCTTGTTTATATTTATTGGGTAAAGCGACCAATATTAAAGTCAATCATTCGATTGCTACTTTTTATTTGTAATAAGAAAGACCAAATGCTGCCATATTATCGGAACTACAAATTCAAATATTATGAAAGCATTTTACACGTTAGGGTTTTACATTTTCCTATTTAATATTGTTAATGGTCAAGTACAAATTGGACAGGATCTCGTTGGATTTTTGGACGATGACAATTTCGGATATTCGGTGTCTATGTCTGACAATGGAGAACGGGTTGCCATCGGTGCACCAGAAGATTTTTGGCAAACTAAAGCTGGTTATGTACAGGTTTTTGAGAAGAAAGAAACAGAATGGATTCAGCTGGGATCAAACATCACAGGTGAATTGCCATTTCTCAACGCTGGTGGAAGCGTTGCCATTTCCGGGGATGGCAATCGACTTATTCTCGGAGCATTTCAGACTGGAGTTCCAAATAAATCAGGAGAAGTTCGAGTTTATGAATACGATGGGAATGATTGGATACAACTGGGACAAGGTCTTGGTGAAATTGAAGCATCAGAATATGTCGGGGTAAAAGTGGCAATATCAAATACTGGAGATGTGATCGCATATACCACTTCTGAGATACTTGCCGCTGACAAATACTCAGGGTATGTAGATGTCTATGAATTAATTGATGATCAATGGGTTAAAAGAGGTGATACGTTCAATACTCAAAAAAATTATGATTATTATGGCTGGGCAATGGATCTTTCAGCCGATGGTTCACGAATAGCAATTAGTGCTTCTCAGGATTTATTACCCTCTACCGCACCCTCTGAAGCATTTGTGCACATCCTAGAGTACGATGGTGAAAGATGGAACCAATTAGGCGATCATATTTCCGCTTCTGACAGTAATGATCAGGATATTTATGGAGATCATATTTCTTTTTCTGGTGATGGAAGCAGAATAATAATTGCTAGCTCCACCATTGGCATTGAGATTATAACCGAAATAGAAACATATGATTTTATAGATGACAAATGGAAGCGTGTAGGCGAAAATTTGATTTTGAATCTTTTGTTAGATGAATTGTCTATTTCGAAAGATGGAAACCACTTTATAATTGGAAATAAAATCGGTGAGTCAGGAGAGGGGGATATTACAAAATTTAGACGTGTTGAAAACGAATGGGAAGGGCAAGGTGAAATAGTTCAAGGAGATCAAGAACAAGATTTTTTCGGAAGGTCAGTAGATATATCTAATGATGGAAGTAAAGTAGTTGTGGGCGCTCATGTCAATGATGGATTAAGACGAGGATATGCCCGTGTTTATGATTTTAACATCATGACAAGTACAGAGGATGTCGAAGAAAACTCTTTCTTGGTATACCCCAACCCTGCCAGAGATCAACTCGTATTCAAAATACCAAACGGTACGTTAGAATATATTCGAGTATTTGATATGCATGGAAAAGTGAAATTGAAGAAACGTTTGCCGCCGAATGGAAGCTTGGATATTAGTGATTTAACGGAAGGGATGTATTTTATCGAAACTGGAATAGACGGTAAGAGATATACGGCAAGATTTATGAAAATGTGAGTGATTGTTGATTCTTTTTGGATAGATAATTTTTTTTGAGGAGGTAGTGACCAATTGAATTCTTGTGTAATTGATGAGAGCTATGAAATTGAAGGTGTTAGAATTTTTCTTTAAGGCAATAGTCATTTTGGCTAAGCATGATGTTGACTTTAAACCACAACGAGCACTAGGATACACTAAGGTTTCACGAAGATCACACCATATGACACGACTGTCGTAATGAACTTTGTGCAATCCTACGACGTCCTTGTGATTAATTTGGTAATGTCCTAAAGTAGAATTAAATCAATTTATTGTTGGGTTGACTTGTTAGCACTTAATATCACCCAAAACTGAGCTATACTTTATTTACTAATTGTTGAGGTCCATCTTGATATCCCATGTTGCGTCAGATTATAAGTTATAATTGATATGAATAATACGGATTTGTTCAGATTAAGGTCTTCGCCCCGGACTTCTGGGATCATTCGACCACTCAATCTTGTATTCTTTTGGCGGAGTATTTCCCTGTAAATGCGTTACAAAATAGTCCCAACGTTTGCGCATCATGTATAAATTGTCTTTGCCAAAACCATGTCGAGCATGGGGAAATACAATCAGGTCATAATCCTTATTGGCTTCGTGCAAAGCATCGATGACCAAATAGGTATTCGAAATAGGGACATTATCGTCCATTGCACCATGGGCCATCAATAATTTTCCTTTTAGGTTACCTGCATACAATTGATTGGCTTGAGCTTCGTAGTTTGTTTTACCATTTTCTTGTTCAATCATGCGTCCAATATATCGTTCTCCCCAATCGTCTTCGTAGTTTCGGTTGTCATGGTTCCCCGATTCCGAGATGCCCACATCGTAAAAATCATGATACTTAAACAGCGCTGTGGCAGTAGCAAATCCACCTCCTGAATGCCCCCAAACTCCTACTCGTTCTGTGTCAATAAAATAATACTCTTCGGCCAATTGTTTGATGCCTGCGATTTGATCGGGTAGGGTATTTATGGCCATGTTACCATAGCACTCATCGTGAAATGCTTTAGATCGTCCGGGGTTGCATGTACCGTCGATGACGACCACAACAAACCCAAGATTTGCCAGCGCTTGATGATCTCTTCGTCCAACGGAAAAGGAACGACTTCCAACACCGCCGCCTTGAGGTCCCGGATAGATATAATTGATGACAGGATATTTTTTTCTTGAGTCAAGTTCTTTTGGTACAAACATCAAACCGTAAAGATCATACTTGCCATTTTCAGATTTTACTTTGATTGGGGTAGGAGGTTCCCAACCCGTTTCAAGCAGTCGGGATATATCGGCCTTCTCCAATACGTCAATCAATGCACCCTCTCGATTTCGTACTACGGTAATTGGAGGGATATCCGGTTGAGAATAACTATCAATAAAGTATTTTCGATCAGGAGAAAAGGAAAGACGGTGATTCCCTTCCTCAGGAGTTAATAAGACAAGGTTGTCTCCCGAAAAATCAACTTTATAGAAATGATTGAAATAGGGGTCTCTGTTTTTTTCTCTTCCATTTGCTTCAAAATAAATTATCCGGTTTTCCTGATCCACCTCTTTGACGCGGGTAACCACAAAATCGCCCTTTGTGATTTGATTTTTGAGTTTGCCTGTGTTCAAGTCGTATAGATATAGATGACCCCAATTGTCCCGTTCAGAATACCAAATGAATTCATTCGATGCAGGCAAGTACTTCCAGTTGATAGCTCCTTGCCCCGATTCATATTGGGTTGCTACTTCTTCTTTGAAAATATCTCTAACTTCACCTGTGCTTGCATCAGCAATTCGTAATTGAGCTATTTTGTGATCTCGTGATGTGGATACAAATGCCAATTTCGATCCGTCCTCATTCCAGGCATTATCATCAAAGGTGCCATCGCATGTAATGTCGTCACAGAGAGTACCGCGTCTAGGGTCCGCGTCCATTTTCAATCTCACCGTGGACTGCGCTTCGATATCAAGGATTACGCGATGTATTCTGATGATATCTTCATCTTCCGGCAGTGGGTACTTCCATTGTTTTAGTTCAGGTGCACCTACTTTTGTATTGACCAAATACATATCGCTTACATGTCGTTGATCTTGTTGAAATGTCGCAATTTTTTTGGAGTCTGGCGACCAGAGCAAAACGGGACGATCACTTTTTCTCCAACCGGCATTATCCGTTGCATAGCCAAAATTTTCAATGCCATCTAAAGTAAGTTGTACTTCTTGTCCGGTTTTCAGGTATCGAATCCATAAGTTCCAATCTCGAATAAACGCTACTTTTTCCTGATCTGGAGAGATGATTTCTTCACGAAAATTATATCTGGGCCGGGGTTTCGCATCCAATATATATTCTGATATTCCTTGCTTTGTTTCCGCTTCTACCCTGGTTTTCGTATTGGGATCATAATAAACATACTCTACACCATCTTCATTCAGTACGTAGTACCAAAATGAACCATCTTCCTGCCATCTTGGTCGAATATTGATACCGTCTGCAAGTTTGGAGGTATTCCATGAAAGTGCTTGTTCTGCCTCGTTGTAATCTTTGGAGGTAAGCTGCTTTTGTGCAGATGCATTTATAGAATAATATAAAACTAAAATTAGAATGGATATTGCTCTTGTCACGTGTTGAATATTGAAGATTATGATTATTATTTGGAAAAAAGTAAGGTAAGAAAATTGTTTGAACCTACTTATCTCAATGGAGAACAACTAAAGAAGTTGAAATCTTGACAGTTTTTAACAGTCGATTCCGCCATTTTGACATCAATTTTCTGCTGGCACAGGCTTTGACAATAGTGAACTGTTAAAACAAAAAATCAATAGCGATGGCTAAAGGAAAAATATCAGTACAAACGGAAAACATCTTTCCGATAATCAAAAAGTTTTTATACTCTGATCAGGAAATCTTTTTAAGAGAATTGGTTTCGAATGCAGTGGATGCAACATCCAAAGCAAAAACATTGGCTCTTAGAGGTGAGATCAAAGGTGAATTAGGAGATACAACTATTGAAATTTCCGTAGATAAGGAAGCAAAGACATTGACTATTTCTGACAAAGGAATAGGGATGAGCACAGAGGAGGTGAAAAAATACCTAAACCAGGTGGCATTTAGTTCTGCTGAAGAGTTTTTGGAAAAGTATAAGGACGAAGCAAGTATAATTGGTCATTTTGGTCTTGGATTTTATTCAGCGTTTATGGTGGCTGACAAGGTAGAGGTGCTTACAAAATCCTACAGAGAAGAAGATGGGGGAGTAAAATGGATATGTGAAGGTGACCCAGAGTATACCATCGGAAAATCCAAGAAAACAGATCGTGGTACCGATATTATCCTGCACATTAGTGAAGACAGCTTGGAGTATCTGGAAGAGAGCAGAATTCAAGAATTATTGAATAAGTACTGCAAGTTTTTGCCAGTTTTAATAAAATTTGGAACCAAGACCGAAACTACTTATGACGGTGAGGGCGAGGATAAGACAGCCGTCGAAACCGAGGTGGACAATATAATCAACAATCCAAACCCGCTTTGGAAAAAGTCGCCTAATAAGATCAAGGACGAAGAGTACAAGGATTTTTACAAGGAGCTGCACCCTATGAGTCAGCCGCCCTTGTTCTGGATCCATTTGAATATAGATTATCCCTTTAATTTGACGGGTATACTGTACTTTCCTAAGCTAATGAATAGCATAGAAATGCAGAAAAATAAGATTCAATTGTATAGCAATCAGGTCTATGTGACGGATAATGTACAAGAAATCGTTCCTGAGTTTTTGACTCTTTTACATGGAGTGATCGATAGTCCTGATATTCCGCTGAATGTAAGTAGGTCGTATTTGCAGGCGGATGGAAATGTTAAAAAAATTACTTCTTATATTACCAAAAAAGTAGCCGAAAAGCTTAATAGTTTATTCAAAAAGGATAGAAAAGCATACGAGGAGAAATGGAGTGAGGTCGGAACATTTGTGAAGTACGGAATGATTTCGGAGGAGAAGTTCCACGAAAAGGCAACAAAATTTACCATGCTCAAGAATTTAAATGGTGAATTTTACACATTAGACGAATACAAAGCAAAAGTAGAGAATACGCAAAAAGATAAGCACGATAAAGTTGTCTATCTCTACACGACGAATCCAAAAGAGCACCATAGTTACATTGAATCGGCCAAGGCATATGGTTATGATGTTTTGGAGTTTGATAATATTATCGACAACCATTACATGCAGCATTTGGAATACAAGGTGGGAGGAATCACCTTTGTGAGAGTAGACTCGGATACACCAGATAATTTGGTGCAGAAAGACGAAACCAAAGAGTCGGTATTGAGCGAAAAAGAGATCGAAAAAGTGAAAGATTTATTTACTACTGCACTTGGGGATCTTCAAGGTGGGAATATTGAATTGAAACCGCTTTCTCCCGAAGATCATCCGGTATTGATTACCAAGCCTGAATTTATGCGTAGAATGAAGGAGATGCAAGCGATGCAAGGAATGGATTTAGGAGGAATGCCCGACATGCACAACATTGTGATTAATACGAATCACCCGCTGATCGTGGATAAATTACTAAAAATGAGAAGTGCGGAAAAGAAAACAGACTTTGCACAGTATTTACACAATTTGGCAAAATTGAATCAAAACATGCTAAAGGGTGAAGAAATGAGCAAATTCATCTCGAAAAGCATAGAATTCATGTCTTAAATATAATTTGGAAATTGTTTCAGAGCCTGATCATGCAATAGTTGGTCAGGCTTTTTTGTTTTTAATAGGATGTGCCACCAAATTCCTTGTAAGGTTAAGACTTTCTCTCATAGTCCATGCTTTCAAACAAACATCTTAACCCATCCTTAAACAGCACGTTAATATTTAGCAAAATTGGTAAAATAGGATTTACATTTATGCATCAGAAGCGTCTTACCAATATTACTTATTTAAAAAATCATACGGGTATGCAGTATTCAAAGATCTTTTTCGCATCACTATTATGTGCCGTTATTCTATCCTCCTGCAGCAATAATTTACGACCATTTACCGATGATATTTATTATGAATTTGGAGACTCTAAGAGCAAATTATCCAAAATCCAATTTTACTTATCCAGAGATATTGTTTTGTTTAGGGATTATGGGGGTACACGATCTAGCATTAAAAACGGTAAAATAAAAATTGTCGATGGTAGAAAAATAGAAGAGGTAGTTTTTAAAAAAGGAACCCCTGGAGTATTTGTTTTTTCGCCCAAGAGAGATCGTATTGCAGTTTCCTTTGAAGAAAGTGATGACAAGTACCTGATGTTTGGACCCAACCAAAAAGTAGGAGGACAATTTGTACTGCTCGCTAAGGAATGGAACAACAGACGTGGTAAGGTTACATATGGTAAGGAGATATGGAATACGACAAGCTCCAGTGCATATGCAAATTTGATGGTGGATTTGGAGAAAGCAAGAAATACAAGAGTATCAAAAACTACAGTAAGGGGGAGGAAAATATGATCCAGGTGTCGCCAAACTATATTTCGCATCCAGACAGTATAGCCAAATATTTGTCTAAATAAAAATAGCGGATAAACAACGTTTATCCGCTAACACCCTTAAGTATGATTTTATTCACACTCACGGGACAAATATATACATTCTGCATAAACTAGGCAAATATAATTTATTGATTATCAGAAAAATAAATTGCTTTTTCGCTTAAGTATCAATTTATGATACTTGTGCAATTTGCTGTTTTACAGTCACATAGCTATTAATTCTTTACTTCGTGCAAAACTATTTTTTTACGGTAAAGAAATGTTTGGAAAAAGCAAAATTTAATTTTTTCTTGTTGAAACAAATGAATGCACGAATTGTAGTGCATAAATTTCCTAATCATTGATTTAATCACAATTAATTTGAAGATTGTCGAATATTATTGTGGCATTTAGGTAATTTTCATTTTTTGCAGAAAATTCAATCTATATGTCCATACTCACTTTACGCAATGTCGTAAAACAATATCACAACCATACTGCAGTAGATCATATCTCATTCGAGGTTCCAAAAGGTAGCATTTTTGGGTTGCTGGGACCTAATGGAGCAGGCAAAACTTCATTGATAAGAATTATTACCACTATTACGATGGCGGATTCCGGAGAGGTCATTCTTGATGGAGAGCATATTAATTTTGATCACCCCAATCAGATCGGTTATATGCCGGAAGAACGTGGTCTCTATAAAAAGATGAAAGTGGGAGAACAGTTGATCTACCTGGCGAGGCTAAAAGGTATGCCGCAAAAGGAAGCCAATCGTAAATTGAAGCAGTGGCTTGAGAAGTTCGATATTTTAAGTTGGTGGGATAAAAAAGTAGAGGAACTCTCAAAAGGGATGCAGCAAAAAATCCAATTTATTGCAACTGTGGTCCATGATCCTAAATTGCTTATATTGGACGAGCCATTTTCTGGCTTAGATCCCATAAACACCAATCTAATAAAAGACGAGATTGATCAGCTTAATAAAAATGGGACCAGCATTATATTTTCAACGCATAGAATGGAGCAGGTCGAGAAGATTTGCGAAAATATTGTATTGATTAATAAAGGGAGAAAGGTGCTGGAAGGAAATGTCAGTCAAATCAAAGAAGATCATAAGCAAAATCTTTTTAGAATCGGATTTAAAGGAAGACTGGATCCAAGGCAAAAAACATCTTCATTTCAAGTTGTATCTGATACAGCCGATGAGCTAATAATTAGAATGAAAGCCGGTCATTATCCCAACGATTTGCTTCGTGAATTACTAAATAAAGGAGTTGAGATCACTTCATACAATGAAATCTTACCCAGCCTTAATGAGATTTTTATCCGACAAGTTGGGGAAAGTGATGAATAGAGCCTCTATGATTTTTAATTCTTCCATCTCTTATTTAAAAAAGAAAGACTAACACATGAATAAATTATGGCTAATTGTACAAAGAGAATATCTGGTTAGAGTTCGAAAAACGAGCTTTATACTTGCGACGATATTAACCCCTTTAGGTATTGGATTAATTGCTTTTGTGTCCGGTTATTTGGCAAGTTCCTCAATGAATAGCCAGAAAAAAATCGCCTTAATTGATGAGTCCGGTTTTATGGATGTCGAAAAAATGTCTAATGATCAGTACTTGTATACCAAATCTCTTAAAAATCTTTCGGATCTAAAGGAAGATTATATAGAAGAAGGATATGATTTAGTAATTCAAGTACCGAAACTAGAGGACCTTAAAGCGAAAAAGCACGTCGTCAATTTTTATAGTTCAGAAAAATTAAGCCTTATCTCACTCGAGAAGATAGAACGTGGCCTTTCCAGAGAACTTAAAAATTATAAGATTTCTAAATCGGATATTGATCAGGAAACACTTGACCAATTGGAAATCAATGTTTCAATGGAAAACGCCAATGTATCTAGCGATGATGGTACGAATGCAGACCAAAGTAGTAAATCGGACAAAAGTAGTAAGATGTCTATCATCATTTCATCGATCCTAAGTTACGTAATGGGTTTCTTGATGTACATCGTAATTTTTGTTTACGGTAGTATGGTGATGCGTAGTGTTATGGAAGAGAAGATAAATAGAATTGTCGAAGTTGTTATTTCTTCGGTAAAACCATTTACCCTAATGTTAGGCAAGGTAATGGGTGTTGGTCTGGTTGGTTTGACTCAACTCATGATTTGGATGATTCTTATTCCAACTTTATTATTTGTTGTGAGTGCAACTATGGGACTGGATAACGCTGCGGGCGCTACCAGTGCAGATGCTGCTGAAGTGATGAAACAAATGGAAGACTCCGGTGCTTTCAATCTTACGCAAACCATCAACGAGATTAAACAATTAAACTGGTTGTTGATCTTGCCATCATTTGTCGTTTTCTTTCTTGGAGGATACTTCATTTATTCCTCCTTGTTTGCAGCAGTGGGGTCTGCTATTGGGGATGATTTAGGAGAAGGGCAACAACTCATGATGCCGATAATCATACCGGTAATTTTAGCCTTTGTAATGGTGCCAGCTGTTTTTAATGATCCGGACGGCCCAATTGCTGTTTTTGGGTCTATGTTTCCTCTGTTTTCACCGATAGTAATGCCAGCACGATTACCTTTTGATCCACCGATTTGGCAAGTCTTATTGTCTATTGCTATTCTTGTTGCGTCTGTAGTATTTATGACTTGGATGGCTGGAAGAATTTATCGAGTAGGGATATTGATGTATGGAAAGAAGGTGAACTTCAAAGAACTGGGCAAATGGTTGTTTTACAAGGGGTAAAAGGAATTGAATAGTTTTAGTGCAACTTCACAGCCCTATGTTTAATCCTATCCTTTAGATTTGTAATTGATTATATATAATCATATT
>JBCCVV010000225.1:0-11103 GCA_039194925.1 Bacteroidota bacterium | reverse complement strand
TACGGTTACGATACGGTCATGAATTCGTCATAATTGTTTCTTATACGAAAACGACTCGGAATTGCATTATGTAGAGTGCTGTCTAGAAATCATTCTTGAATTTGGATATTATGACGACGATTATTATACTGAAATTGAAAAAATGTTTGCCAGTGCAATGAATGGAATAAACGAGTGTGGTCAGAAGAGAAAATATACTAAAAGAATTTCCCAAATAACTCACCTGGGCAGCCATTTTGGATTAGAATTAAGTCTCTAACATACCACTTTTAAAAATGGGTTTTGATTTTCAGCTTTGAACATCCTCACTTCTGCATATGCCAATTCAAAAGCTACAATCTTAGAAATGAACATAAAATTAATAACCAAAAACAATGATTTACTGGAAAGAGGAATAGATTTGTAGCTATTCCATATGGGATCGTTTTAATTTATATAATCACATTAATAATTTTGAAGAATAGAAAGAAAACCAGGAGGTGATCGAGCTATTTCTTTACCACATGAAATCAGAAATTAATTACCTTAAACGTCCTGTACACTACCCTTGCAGACCAAAACAGGGATGGCGTACAATAATCGATGCGCGCCAATCCTTAAGAAATACGTATAGCAGCCAAGCTGTACACATCAATTCTATAGTTAATCCATATTTTATTAAACAAATGGCTTAACTTTTCGATTATCAAAAGAAAAACAAAATATGAGATTATCACTTTTTTTAGTTTTAAGCTTCGCTTGTCTGACCGGAGCTTGTCAAACAAAATCCAAGTCGAACCCCGCCGCGGAGAGCCACTCCTACCCTATTCAAAAAACCGATAAAGAATGGAAAGAAATCCTTTCCGATGAACAGTTTTACATATTGCGTAAGCAGGGTACAGAACGTTCTTTCACAGGTAAATACTGGGACAATAAGAAAAAAGGCATTTATTATTCGGCGGCTACGGGACAGCCTTTATTCAGCTCAGAGCATAAATATAAATCGGGTACCGGATGGCCCAGCTTTTATAAACCAATTGATGAAAAAGCGGTCAAAGAGGTAGCGGACAATAGTCATGGTATGGTACGTGTCGAAGTGGTCGATAGTGGAAGCGGTTCACATCTTGGTCATGTTTTTAACGATGGTCCGGAACCAACCGGATTAAGGTATTGCATGAATTCTGCTTCTCTCATATTTGTAGCGGACGGTGATGAGTTGCCCGATATTGTAAAAGAGTGGAAAGAAAAATACAGCAAGTAATTCTTTCTCTTCAAAGTGATAGATTCTTGTTTGTCGTCATTATCATGTTTACCTTGCTTGGTAATGAAAAAAATTACAGAAACCAAACGATTAATATTACGTGAATTGAATCTCTCCGATTCAATTCACTTCTTTAAGTTAAACTCCAACCCAGAGGTGTTAAAATATACTGGCGACTCCCCTTTTTCTTCTATTTCTGATGCCGAATCATTTCTGAAAAATTATTCGGATTATAAAATAAATGGATTTGGTCGCTGGGCAGTAATTGAGAAAGAATCCGGTGATTTTTTGGGATGGTGCGGTTTAAAACTCAATGAGGAAAACTTCATTGACCTAGGGTTTCGTTTTTTCGAAAAGTATTGGGGAAAAGGCTACGCCACAGAATCGGCAAAAGCTTCATTGGCAGTTGGCTTCCTGGATCTCAATATAAACGAAATTATTGGACGTGCAGCGGTTGACAACAAGGCATCTATTCGGGTATTGGAAAAGATCGGCATGAGATTCTGGAAAAAGGACCAATGCAAAGGAATAACCAATGCGGTATATTTCAAACTATCCAAGACACAATACGACAAGCAAGTGCACGGCATTGACTTAGACAACCGATAAGACCAGCCTACACTTATGCATCCAATCTTTCGTCTAATCTCCGTATGCTTCATCAGGCATACGAGTAGTTCATTAGTTCATATCACTTTTGGCGAGGTCGAAATACCTTCATTTCTTCGGGATTGGTATCCAGGTATGGTCCTTCGATCAGATCAATACAGTACGGAATCGCCGGAAATACGGCTTCAAGGCATTCTTTTATCGCTTTTGGTTTACCGGGCAGATTGACAATTAAGGTATTGCCACGAATTCCAGCCGTTTGCCTGGAAAGTATGGCAGTGGGTACGTATTGCAGGCTGACCTGTCGCATTTGCTCCCCAAATCCCGGAAGTATTTTTTCGCAAACGTTGATCGTTGCTTCAGGAGTTACATCTCGAACCGCCGGGCCTGTGCCACCGGTCGTCACAATTAGGCAACACTTTTTATCGTCAGCCATATCCATCATGGCTTTTTCCAATTGGTCTTGTTCATCTGGAATGACGGCATATTCCGCCTCCCATGCATGCGAAAGCCATAAATTCAACAATCGCCGCACCTCTTTACCGGGGATGTCTTCATATTCTCCCCTACTGGCTCTATCCGAAACATTGATGATTCCAATTTTTACGTTTTCCACTCTTACTTACTTTTTAAAGATCTTTTCTAGAATTATTATTGATATTGCAAATAAAGTGATTTAATTCTATTTTAGGACATTCGATATTTTGCTATGCGTGACGTTGACTATAAACCACCATGTCACTAAGGCCACATAGGATGGTATGGGTACGATCAGTAATCCTGTAAAACATGGAGCACGTTGTGCCGTTCCTAGAGTTCCCCGTGTTGAAAATAGAAAAGGCTCAGAGTAAAATTAAAATAGTACCTTCTGTTGATTGATAATGGAAGGATTATCAAATTGAAGTATTTTCTGAGAAACATAGCCAAAATTGGTGTCTAAAAAATGCGATACGTTGATATTCAAGATGTTGTAACGGGGGTAATAATATGTGTAACTACACAGCCAGAATATTATTCCAAATAAAAAAGCCTATCGGGCTTTCAAATTCTAGCCCAGGAAGGCAATCTTGGGCGAGAAGTTAGATGAAAATTCATTTTGGCGGCATTTTGGTCAAAAATGATGACAAAATACATCCCGATGATGGAATTAAACATATAGCTGTGTAGTTACTCATATGTTTTTATATCACTTCATTACTCCCCCAAGCTTCCATTAACTCCAGAATCGGAATAATTTCTTTCCCTTTTTCACTCAAACTGTATTCCACATTTACGGGAATTCTATCTGTTAATACTCGTCTGATAATAATACCATCCTCCTCCAATTCTCGCAATTGTTCCGTAAGCACTTTATTGCTTATACTTGGAATAAATTGATTAATCTGTCCAAATCGCTTCGCTGACTTTCGAATGGTATAAAGGATAATAAACTTCCATCTACCTCCCAATACAGACATGATTTTGGTTACGGGGCAATTGTCCGGGTTTTTATAGTTGTATCTCATTTTCTAGTTACTTCCAGGTTACCAGAAACAGTCAAACCGTGCTATTGGCTTTACTATTCCCTGTAATTTTACGAAACAAAGTTATTAATCAATACTTAGTTTCATTACGAAACTACATTAAATAAATACAATGAAAGGGAAATTAACCGTAGACGTTTTTAAAGGAAAAGAAGCATCGGTCAACAGCTATATTTTTAGCAATGGTACCACCTTGATGGTAATGGATGTCTTGAGAAGCACCGAAGATGCCAGGCAATTAGCCGAATATATTACATCCAAAGCATTACCACTCACGCACATTTTTATCACGCACGGTCATCCGGATCATTACATTGGAATGGACCATTTGATGCGTGTTTTTCCCGAAGTAAAAATTATGGTCTCGAATGAAGAAACGAAGCAAGACATTATAGGATTCAGCACCTGGATGGAAAGCATAGGATGGCTGGATGGAGAGCCTAATCTCAAACCAAAATCTGATAAAAATCCTGATGGCTTTGACTACGAAAATCATATCCGTGTGTTGGAGAGTAGCACATTCACCCTGGAAGGTGGTGGCACTTTAGAGTTTAAGAACGATTATAAAGCAGCAGAAGCCGAACATCTGACTACTGTATATTCCAGAGATTTGAATGCACTCTTTACCTCGGACTTTTGCTACAATGGTGTACACCTATGGCTGGGGCAAGGTGTTGATGCCATACATATTGCCAATTGGAAAGCCGAACTTCATAGATTCAAAGAAAAGTTCACAAATAGTACCTTGACGGTGTATCCCGGTCATGGCAATAGTTCTGACACAACACTTTTTGATACAGTTTTACAATACATTGAGGATTTCGAAAAAACCCTAAAAGGATCTGCATCGAAAGAAGAGGCTATACATATCATGAAGTCCTTATATCCCACTTGGGAACAGCCAGATTTCTTGTTGATGCACAGCGTTGATTATCACATGGGGTTGAAAGACATAAAAGGCACTGAAGAACACTGAGATTGGTGAAATTTGAGACTTTTTTGAGCGACGCAGAGGAATGGAGAGGGCGCAGAGGGATTACACCGAGGATCGTGGAGAAGGCACCGAGGAGCACTGAGGAATTTGAGATCATTATCGTCCAGGGATGGAGAGGAATACATCAAAATTCGATTTTAGGTAGGGATATAGAAGTAAACCAGAATAATTTGCGGGATTATTTTGGATAGGGATAGTTCATTACATTTTCATTCCGTCAAAACTATTTCCATCGTTATTTGTCCAAACCATCTTACTTACTTCTCCTTCATCCCCTTCTACAAACCGGACATACGCATAGAGCGTTCTGCTAAAAAATCGATTATCCACCAGCTCTACCAATTCCGATAGGCCTCCTTCATTGGCTTGCGCATATAATTTATTTTCGATAAGACGTACGTATACCTTAAAATTGGGTCCAAATGAATAGGTACCAATTATTTTTGTTTGATCCGCAAACTCAGTTTTCTTGATGGAGGTTTTCTTCGCCCGACTATTGTATTCCTTTTGAAAAACAATTGCAGCTATATCTCTTCTAAAAAAGTCAGCTACACCAGTTTGGAGGTTTCCTAAAATAATAATAGATGTATGAGTGTCTGAATAGTGCAAATAGTCTGCTATATATCCGCTAATTCTACCGTCATGACCAAATACGTTTTGTCCGAAAGATTGATATACAGATATTCCGAGTCCATAATTATTTCCGTAATCTTTGAGAAACTTTTCGTAAGATTTGGGAGAAAGGAATGTTCTCTCCTTGATTGAATTGATCCATAAATTTAGATCGTGGATGGTGCTGTACAGGGAACCACTGCCCTTTAATAATTCGGGATCAAGATGTTCCGCAACCTTGAGACCGGAATACCCTAGTGGGTCGTACCCTACAGATAAATTTTCAACGACTTCATACATGTTGGCATGACCAGAATTATACATTTTTAAGGGAGTAAAAACGTATTCTTTCATAAACTGCTGATACGTCATTTGGCTCACCTTTTCAATAATATCTGCCAACAATGCATAACCGCCATTGGAATACTCATACTGAGAGCCAGGTTCAAACAACGGGTTTTCATCCAATATCTTATCGGCCAATTCAGAAATCTTCATGTAAGAACACGACAGCGTATTAAAATTTTCTATACCGTAGATATCAATGATTCCAGAGGTGTGATTTAAAAGATCTTCCAGAGTGATTTTTTGATCCACTGTTTTATCAGGGTAATGGGTTGCAAGGAGATCGGAAGTGTTGAGTAATCCTTTTTCTTCGAGGAGTAAAATCGCGGCAGCTGTGAATTGCTTGGAAATCGATCCAATTTTGAATTTTGTATTGCTGTTGTTGGGTATCTTGAAGGAATAGTTAGCACTGCCAAAGCTATTGTTGTATAGTACACTATCATTTCGAGTTATGCATATATTCCCACTAAAATCACCGGTTCCCACGTATTCATTGACGTAATGGTCAACTTTATTTTTTAAAGTCTGAGCGCTCATACTGTCCGTAGCGACAATTCCAAAGAATATGAGAATGCAAAGTGAAGTATCCATTAATGTCATATAGTCTCTATTTTGTCTTTAAGGCTTTCTTTTTCCGTAGCAATGAACATCTATCAACATAGATATTATATTTTTTGTCGATACCTCCGAATATGGTAGGAACGTAAATTTATTGTAGATTAACACCAATTATTTGTGAACGAACCAAAGACATAATAGAATGAAGGCGTTTAAAAACAATCCAAAACAAAGAAAATCCAATTGACAAACAAAACTTGACTATTTTGAAATGAAGAGAGTTAGATACAAGCACCCAATTAATCGATTTAAAAGCAAGGGAAATTTTGAATCTAAAAAGCACGAGTCAAGGCTCTTGGGGCAAAACCTAAAAAGATGCATTCCCAATTTAAAGTAAAACAAGCGTCCATCATGATGGCATTTACATAGAGGAACGAGAAGAAATCATTTCAACAATAGGGTATCTTTTCATGGATTATGAGGACAAAAAAACTGAAGATACCATGGACGAAAATCGCATTTGATAATATGAAAATTGTACTAGAAACAGAACGATTAGTATTAAGAGAAATTACGCTTGATGACAAAAAGCAAATGTTTCGATTGCACTCCGATCCATCGGTGCAAAAGTATACAGGAGAATCTGTCATTGAATCCATCGAAGAGATGGAAAAAGCAATAAAATCAAGAGTCCACAATTACAAAAAATATGGCTATGGAAGATGGGCTACTTTTCTAAAAAATGAGATGCAGTATGTCGGTTGGGCCGGATTGGCCTATCTACCGGAATTTGATGAAATTGATCTTGGGTATAGATTCTTACCGGAATATTGGGGAATGGGAATAGGTACGGAAGCATCCCGAGCTATACTGGATTATGGATTTGATCATCTCCACCTAGAACGAATAATTGCCATTGCCATGAAAGAAAACAAAGCATCCATTCGGATAATGGAGAAAGTAGGGATGGAATTCGATAAGTTTGCACCTTATGATCCGGGAGGTGAAGACGTGGTATGGTATTGGTGTGACAAGGATCTTATCTCGAAGCATAAATCATAAATGAAATGAGTGATCCGTACGGAGAGATTGAAGCGTGGTTTTTTTTGGCTTCTTCTTTTGGATAAGGGCAAGGTAGTATGGCGATCAAAATTTTTCAAAGTTCATAACCGGTGATAATGTCGATTAAAAACGAGAACTGCCTTATGGAAATGGTCGAAAAGCAAACATCAAACGTTGGAAACTGCCTGCAAAGGATGATAAAAGGAATGAAATAACCAAAAACTGAGCATTGAAGATAAGAAGATTAAGATATGACCGGGCCTAATATCAAAGAAACAAATACAGACATCTGGCTCTTGCTCGCAGTGGTACTCTCTTGCGCAGTAGCACTTGGCTACGAGATGATGTGGACTCGTCTGTTAAGTCTAATGGTGGGAGGTGAATTGCTGGGCATTCTTGGTGTCCTGGCAGGTTTCTTTGGAGGTATGGCCATTGGTGCGTTTTCGCTCAGTAAACGCGCTGTGCGGAGTAAATCTCCGCTAACCGTTTTCTTTTTCTTAGAAGGCACGATTGCCATTTATGGGCTACTCAGCCCACATCTGATTCACTTCATGAGTACTCTAGTCCCGGCCTGGCTGGGTCCCTCATCCAGTGACTCCGGAACGTTAACCTCACTATTGATCATTATACTTTGTGCGGGTATAATTTTATTGCCAGCCACCATTGGAATGGGAGCCAATTTTGCCTTTCTGGTCGAAGCCAGACGCCGATATTTCCTAAATGAATCGAATGAAAAAGGATTAGGAAGAATATATGCCGCCAATACCTTTGGAGCTGTTTTGGGAATATTTTTGAGCATCTACATCATCATGCCTGCAATGGGTTTTAGCGGAGCATCGGTTGTTTTTTCATTATTGGGTGGGGCTTCCATTCTTTCTGCTTTTCAATGGCAAAAAAACCAATCCATCACGACCAAAGCCCAATTGTCGACAGTAGGTACCACACATCAAAAGACCGACCATTCCCTGTTGCGCAATCAACATCTCATTCTATTATTTGGAACCGGTCTTTTGGGAATCGGTCTGGAGATCCTGGTTGTGCATCACTTCAAGCAGATTTTGGAGAACACGATTTTTTCCTTTGGAAACATACTTGCTATTTACCTCCTGGGAACTGCCATCGGTGCCTGGCTTTTTCAACGGCTTGACCATCAAAAAATGGATAAGGTTCCGGCACTGCTCATGGGAGGTTTGGCTACCTCAGTACTTTACACCAGTATAATGCTTTCCTACTCGGCAGAGTTATTACAGTTTTTCTCTCCGAACAGTACTGCATACTTGGGGCATTTAAGAGCAGAATTACTACTTGCCATTGTGGTATTTCTATTGCCTGCCATTTTTATGGGCGCCTTATTCAGCTACCTGATTGCTAAAATGAAACCCGCAGAAATCGGGATCGCGTATGCCACCAATACAGCAGGTGCAGTATTAGCCCCATTCTTGTTTGGTTTGATTCTGATCCCACAAATGGGAGGTCAGCTGGCCCTGATCGTTTGCTGGACGGCCTATATGCTATTGCTGTTTTGGGGTATTAAAACACTGAATTGGAAAGGACGGCCTGTACTTCTGGGAATCGCAAATGTCTTTCTGCTTATCCTTTTTTTGAACAAGGGAATCCATTTATTGAAAACGGAGTCGGGCTATACATTGGTTGAAAAAGTGGAAGGCCTCATGGGCGTCGTTGCCGTATCAGACAAAGGAACACGAGAAGGTCCGTACCAACTGCCCGCCAGGATACTTCAGGTCAACAATCAATTTAAAATGGGAGGTGGAGCAAGTTTTCTGGAGCGAAGAATGGGAAACTTACCACTCCTGATGGCTCACCAATATGACAATGCATTATTTCTTGGAGTGGGTACGGGATCTACCATGGGGGTAATTGCCGATTATCCCTTTCAAGAAGTGGAAGCCGTCGAAATCGTTCGGGAAGTGAAAACGATGCTGCCCTGGTTTGATGAGCACAATTTATCGGTCTTGCAGGATGACCGGCTACATTTCCACCTGGCGGATGCCCGACGCTTCGTGAATAGCACTCGGAATACCTATGATTTCATTTTGGTCGACCTATTTCATCCGGCTCGGGATGGTGCCGGCATGCTCTTTTCCAAAGAGAATTTCGAATTGCTGCGCGATCGTTTATCCAACGATGGGTTACTCGCCTATTGGCTGCCGGTACACCAGTTTGATTCGGAGGGATTAAAAATGGTCGTACGTACTTTTTTATCTGTCTTTCCGGATGGTCACGCCATTCTGGGAAGTTATAGCATAAATACACCTGTGATTGCGCTTCTTACAGGTCCAAAACCGCTCTCGGTCGATCTCGCCAAAGCCAATCAGTTGATCACAAAACATACCAACATCCAAATGGCTGTAGAAAATGTAGAAGACCTGACTGCTACTTATTTGATGAACGGCCAGCAATTGGCGGCCTATGCGGGAGAAGGCCCCTTGAATACAGATCTTTTTCCTCGTTTGTTGTTCCATGCACCGAAAGCCATATACACCCCCAATGCAGAGAAGGCTGCGGTCAATATTGAAGAATTAAGACAATTTAGAAAGACATTTCCAGGCGATTTATTCAACTTTAAGAATGACGCCTCCAGACTTCGAGCACAGAATGCATGGCGAGCCGCTGGGATATTTCTGGAAGGCAAAGAAGCCATTCGAATGGGGAACAATCAAAAGGCGTTGGAGGACTGCTTGCGCGCTTATACGATGAATCCAGGATTTTCTCCTGCCCGGGGAAAGCTTTTTGAGTTTGCGTTGCAGTATCCTGAGGTATATTCCTACATCCATGAGTCGCTGAATCCGCCGGATCGGGAGCGGTTGGAAATGATTCGTCAACAGGCTCGGTAGGATAAGGGAATTAACAAGCTTTTCCGTTTTTGGTGATCGCAATTCACTGAGAATTTGTTCAACTTCATTATATTTAGGTGTTGAGATAAAGGAAGAACGATACCAATTTTCCGTTTATCAAGGGTGGATTTCACATTGTTGTGCTATTGAATCTATGTATAGGAATGATGGGGTGGGATAGGTTATAATGGGGTTAGACGCGTTGTGGGTTTACATCTGCTAAATGCTATATGTTTAGCAATAGGTTGCCCCCAAATATAAATTAAGAAATGAATGACATGTTATTAATAAACAAACCTGGATTCGCGGTTCTACTTACTATAATATTATTGACATTTACATCTTGTATTGATAAAAAGCCCCCAAAACGCAAAGGTCCGCCAATTGAAACGATAACCGCCGAGTCTAAACTTGCAATACCCATAAATATTGATTTGAGTGCACTCGAAAAATCAATAGTAGCAGATTTAGATCATCCTTTAGCTCAAGATAAAACTGACAGGATAGATGTAAATATACTTGCTACCGAACAAATAAGTGAAGAAGAGTTGGTAAAAGAACTACTTAAACCTTATAAGCCCGGTTATTGGAAAAAAGTATGGAAAACGAGTTATAGGACAGTCCGCAAATCCTATGGATGTTGGTTAAACCCATTTAAATGGGGAACATGCTGGAAAGATGTTCTTGAGGAAGTCAAGACATCAGTTGATGTTTGGGTTGAACCTCAAGAAGCGGTTTATAGATATGTGTCAAAACCCACAGCTAAATTAATTGATAAAGTGTACAAAACAGGTGGTTGGATCAACTATAAAGTTTTCTTGGAAGATTTCAATTTAGATTATATCAATAACCAATTAATTGTCAAAGCTAACTTTAAGACAAAACTTTCTTTAGATTATGAACAAGCCGCTGTGCCTTTAGGTCCAAAGATCAAGCTTAAAGGAGCTTTAACATGTACTTTAGAAAGTAATACTAGAATTAATGCAAATGTAAGCATTACAGATGATATAAAATTATCCATAGATATTCCTGATGATGGCAGTATTGAATTTACAAAAATTTGTTTCCCTGGAGAAGTAGAAGCTTTTGACATGGTATCCTACTTAAAACCTACAAATTACTTAATAATGGATCAGTTAGATCAACTAATCGATGCAAAACTTACGGATGCAATTAAAAAAGAACTGGCTGATTCAGAATCTGACCTTGATTTTAAAAAGGATGTTAAAGAAGCTATTGTAAATATTTCCGCTGATAAGGAAATATCCGATAAATTATGGCTTAATGTCAATCCAAAAAGAGTAT
>JBCCVV010000224.1:0-11182 GCA_039194925.1 Bacteroidota bacterium | reverse complement strand
GCCAATCCGGACGACCCCCTGACCACTGCCTGCCCCTATGTGGATACCGAATATACATTGACCCTATTGGATGGAAATGGTAACGTAGAAAGTGTCCATACGTTTACAGTAGATGTAAAAGTAGATCCTGAAGTTTACATTGCCGCAAGTACCCGAGCACTTTGTAGTCAGGGTAGCGCGAACCTGTCTGTTGAAAATCAGGGTACTTTTACCTGGACCAAAGAAGATGGAGAAGTAATTGGATATGAAGCAGAAATAGATGTGGATGAACCCGGGGTATATATTGTCAACGTAGTTACACCAGAAGGCTGTGAAGGGACCGGAGAAATTAAAATTTATGATTTTACAAATACGGATGACATTCAGGCTTACTTTGTAGACAATGGATTTTATTCTGTGCCGATATGGCGTGAAGATGTTCCCGGACTTAATGGTTTTGAGGAAGAAGAAAGCAGTGCCTGCAATCTGGATGAAATTAAATATATCGAGGATGGCACCAGCACGGTAAGCTTGTTTGAATCGATAACGACTGTTTTGAATACTTTTAAACCATTAACCACGTATTCAAACCAGGTAGTCACTACTGAAAATAGCTGCTTGTGTGATCAAGGCCTTTCCAAATTAACAGAATATGAAAGTGAGTTCATGCAGGGTGAAGTAGCAGCATGGGGGCATACATTTTTTGCGGGTTCTGATGATCTGGCAGGCATAGAATATATAAAAGGCAGGATGCTTTTCGAACCAAGCCTACCGCTCAAGTCGGATGACCCCAATTTTGATCATTTTGCTCATATGGAGGAGATACATCAGGAAATTTTGGATCAGAATACCGGAGCGGAAGAACATTCCCGAGTGATGCATTCCAATGTGTATATGCCCAACCCAGTAGAAGGCTATCAGCCGGATGGGCAATGCGATATTCCGTCCAACATGCCTCAGGCTGCAAATTACTTTTCATCGGCTTTGGTTCCATTTCAGCTGCCTGTAGGAGCAACGGAGGTGTATTTTTCCGGTTCGGAATCGTCATCAGGGGCAATGGAAGGAACTGTGGTGAAGTTTACATTAGAGGATGAATCTTGGCAGGGATATTTTAGAAGAGGGATAGAAACTTTTTTTTATCATGGATATTATCACGATATCAAGGCAACGTTTTACGAAACTTTTCAAACGGAATTGGGTGAATGTGGATTTAATGAAGACTGTACCATCGATGTTATTACCGTAACTCAAAGTTGTGATGGAACGAGTCAATGTGAATTTAGTTCTAAAACGTACTCCAATGAAGATTTTGAAAACGATGGATCGTACAGTAGCGCTGGGTATAATCTTCCGATTCTACAGCAGTCTTTATTTTGGGAGAACGCTCCAATTGATTGGGAAGAATCAGGAATATTTATCAATCAAATCCTGTGTGATTTACAGAATTTAACGAACATGTTTAGAGATAATATTCCTGATGAAAATCAAACCATAGAAGTAGTGATCCCAGAAGAATACAAGGGAAGAGTAATTTTTGCTAGAGACATACACATTGGTGGAGAACATTTTGATTTTGCAGGTATTACTCTTCCGTCAAATGAGAGTGTGTTTTATTTAAATCCAATGGTGACGAACGACCACGATTATCAGTCATTCGATATATATAAATATGACGAGTTTGGACATACGCTTGGATTTCGTAATTCTTATATAATATCGGAACTTCATAACAGAGAGGTAAGACTCAATTTTTTTAATGCAAGTTTTAATGTCGAGGATAAGCTGGAACCAAGTTACATGAAGGCAGATTGGACAACGTATAAATATCCCGAGATTAAAAACTGCATAACATCATCATTCTCATCTGGATTCGAGGACTTTTACCTTGACCCACCAAGGGAAAATCTATTGATTTTTGTCAATGGGTATAGAAAAAAGGGGCCTTGGGAAATGTTAGAGGAAGGAAAGATATCCGAAAATGAAACAAATAGCGCATCTGAATCTTTGGATAATTGCAATGTTTTTCTGGACAAAAAATCTTATTGGGGAGATTTGGGAAATGATTTTATGAATACAATAGGAACATGGAATGTGCTATATGTAGACGGTCACAATTCCATTGCAAACACCAATCATAAATCCTTTTTTAATCTTGTAAAGAGCATTGAGAAATGCAATTTATTAACTCTACCGGATAATTGTTTTCTTCCAGTATTTCCCATATATCATCTATCTGCAGCGTGTGCAGTCTGCGAATTGAATGATACCCCAAATGAAGAAGGTTTCGAAACTCAATATAATCTAGGCAGGGCTGCAGGAGCAGAGTTTATGATCCGTTTAAATCTTAATGATAGTAATGGTGATAAGATTTTTGTTAAAAGAAATGAATATGATAAAATAACTGGTAGAATTGATATTGTTGCTCATTCCATGGGGTACGCGTATGCCAAAGGAATGCTGGACTATATTTATGAAAATGAAGGATTAGAAGTTGGGAATAGATTTGGAAATTTTTATATAATACAACCTGAGAATCCTCAAGGGAATGTGAGTGGCAACCTTGATCCGATATACACACTTGATTTAAGCATATTTTCACAAGTGGTTCATTTTTCATCTAAATTTGAGAGTGAAAAACTCTGTAGACAAGATGGTATTGCTCCACAAACCTTTTTAAATACCGACGAGAACTCTATTTATATAGATTGGCCTATATTCATTCCTGACACAAAGCATTGCTTTTTGAATAGTTATACTGATAAAGAAGTTGAATTAAGAAGATTCCTTAATGCACATTACGTTGAAAACCAATTTTGGATTTTCGATCCCGAAATGAACCCAAATTTGAATCTAATTTTTCCCGAAAATTAACATGATTCATGAATCTTAGTTCTAATACCTAAACTTTCTCGTAAAAAAAATTAAAATGAAACACTATATAATCTACGTATGTGTCCTGATATTCACACCATTTTTTCTTCGGGCACAATATCAAGTTGTTACCAATGCAGATCCGGTATATGCATGTAGCGGAACCATTGAGGTTACTGTCAATGGAGACGCTGGTCCCTTCATACTTGTTGTTTCTGGAGTCAATAGCAGTGGCGCCAATATCTATAATTCCGGTTCTATTACGCTTGAGGACGGAACCTCTAAATCCTTGAACAATCTTTGCAATGGAGATTACACCATAGAAATAACGGACATCTACGGATGTCATAAATATTTCAATGAAAGTATAGAGACTTGCGAGATGTCAGCAAATTTTAATTTTGATATAACCCCATATTGTGGAGATGGAGATCCAGGTACCCAATTTGGTTCGATTGAAATTACTTCTATACCTGCGGGAGTTGGAACTTTTTCCTACCTATGGAGCACAGGTTCCGATCAATCGAATATATCTCTGCTTCAGCCTGGTAAATATATCGTTACTATTACGGATGAGTCGGGATGCAAGCTGAAAAATGAATTTACTATAAATAACTCAGGTTATCCCGATGTGGATATTGAAAGAATAGGATATTGTGCGTCGGATAGCAGTGATTATTTTTTGACTCCTTTAGATTTAAATGGCAATGAAGCATATACCTATCAATGGAGCAACGGGAGTAAGGAAAGTGAATTGATTAATGTCCCAACACAATCGTATACGGTTACGGTAACCAATGAAAATGGTTGTCAAGTTATAAAAACAATAGATGAAGGACTATCAGGAGATTCAGATGGAGAATTATTTGCGGATTTCAGTTTGGAAAGTGCAGAGTCTTGCCTAGGTGCATCGGATGGTTCATTTAGCGTATGTCCAACATATTTGCGTACTATTTATAATAATAATGGAGGTATTATAATTACGGAGGATATAGAAGTTCCTATGAATTTTTTGATTTACATAACCGATCAAAACGACAATACAGTTGATTACTTCATAATAAATTCTGGAGTTGGAGAGTCTTGTTCTTTAGTATCCGATTTGAGTGCGGGAATATATAATGTGAAAATAATTATGAATTATTGCACGGATATCTTTGAGTTCGAAATTCCTCAATTGGAGCCCACCTTTTCAATGAATGTAGAAGTGACCAATGAACCAAATTGTGATGGTACATCGGATGGAGTATTCAAGGCTTGTGTTGTGGACTTGAATAATACAAACAACGAGCCATCCCATGTAATCATTCGAGATCCCAATAATGCCATCATCTATAATTCGGATAATGATCCGGATCTTACGCTTTGTGAATCTGGAATGGATGGATTGGCGAGTGGCGTATATACATTTACGATTACCAAAGGACCATGCACGGTTACACAGGAGTACCATTTTGAGATGGCAGATCCGGAATTTGAAGTGGAAGCTGAAGTGAACCACGTTTGTGCGGATAACCTTGGCAACGGTGGCCTCATCTCTTTGGAGATAGAGCCAGAAGGGGTCTATTCCATATCTTGGGAAGGTTGTCCGACGTGTACCGATGTATCCCAGGAGTCCATGAATGTGATCGATGAATTGACACCTGGAACGTATACAGCGATTATAACCGATCAAAACAATTGTTCGATACATAAGGCTATACAAGTCCAGCAAGGAGATGCCTTGGAATTCGAATTTGATTATTCCTATGATGGAGACTGTTGGTATAGCGAATACGAGGTGAACATTATCAATGCGGTGGGGAACAGACCCTTTATCTACGAATGGAGCAATGGGATGACGGGCAGTACGATATCAGGAGTGGAACCAGGTACATATACCGTTACGGCAACAGATCAATTGGGATGTAAAAAATTCAAAACGTTGCAGTTGGGGAATAGTATTCCTACTTCAGGTGTAATTCCTGTAGTAACACGTCCTTGCAATGCCGACTTGTCGGATGGGATGGTGGAAGTTCTTTTGAACACCGAAGATGGAGAGGGTTATCCGCCGTACACATATTCGTTTTTTGGAGAGATTTTAAACGATTCGGAGTCGATTCCGTTTCATTACACTTCGGATAGTCCAGTTTTTCCGATTGCATATTCTGACCAAATAACCTTTAGAGTGGGAGTAACGGATCAGTTGGGATGTTTAACGAAGTCGAATCTTGTTTCAATTATTGGCCAAAGATATTCGGTAGAGGAAGATTTAATCATTCCTGAAAACGCGGATGTTCCTAATTCAGGACAAATCCATACCAATATTACTGTATTGGAATCGGATTGGGTGGAAACTGCCGAATCCACCAATTCTATAGGTCCTTATACTTATCTATGGAGCAATGGAGCTATGGATGCAGACCTCATTAATGTGCCGGCAGGGGTATATCAGGTTACCGTTACGGATGGTAGGGGATGTTATGCCTATGGAGAGTTTGAAGTTCCATCATGTTCGGATGCAGGACCAATGGATCTATCACATAAGGTAGTAGATATAGACTGTATTCGGAATGAGGCGAGTGGCCGGATAGTTATAAATATCCCAAGAGAAAGTAATGACCTGGTATTTTTTATGCAAGGCGAACAGATTTTTCCACCGTTCACAGTTGATCCCGAAGGTTCATATTATCGGGTAGTCGTCACCAATGTCTATGTTCCGGGAACGTATGAGCTGTCTGTGTTTGATGACTGCGGTAGAAATCAGATTATAGATTACGAAGTACACAGCTGTGAGGATTGTGTTTGGAGAGCGGTGATTAAAAACAACAATCAGTGTGATCTTTTGAACAATGAAAATATAAAGGTTAAAAAAATAAATGATTTACCACCTGACTATGAAGGTTCGTATTATATCAAGTTTGTTAAAGAAGGAAAACCTTGTCCGGTTGAAAATGCAGCTTTTTCTGATTATCATGGGAAATTGGACAGTGATGGTGTATTGGTTGAAGGAATAAAAAAATTCAGTTTGCATAACGAAGATCAGGGCAATGGCGAAGTCGGAGGATGGTGTGCATGTGTATATGATGAGCAGGGCTGCAATCAAAGAGAATGTTTCGATCTAGGGGCAGAGGTGTCTCAATGTTGGGAATTTCCTCAGAAAAGCCAATCTCTGAACAGCTTTTGGGACAATGAAGAAGATATAGATCCAAGAGTGCTAAATAAAACCGCATCAACAAAATGTTCGGAAAATAGAGTTTGTCTTTTTCCACCTCTTATCCAATTTGACAAGACCTTCTTATACTTGCCTATCGATCCGGATAATCCATGTGATAGAGGAGTCATTCAGTGTGCACATTGGAATGGAAATAAGGAAGAATGTGATGATCCCAACGGATATGGGCGGTATGATATTTACAATGGATTGGCCAATGGGGCCATCCATGTGACAGGTTTGAGTGGAGGAGAATGCGGCTGTTTCTTCCCAAAGGGAACCGCATCGCCTTATAATGAATATGACTTGTTTGTTACGTTTGATTGTGGAGCGGGAGGACCGATAGAGCCGAGTTGTGATGTGACAATAACAGTTAACAATGAGGATCAAAACGCAGAACATTTTGAAGAGACGGTGGTGGCCTGCGGTGAGGATTCTGATAACGAATACACGGTATGTAAGGAGGTAAATTATGGAGGATGTTACGAAGAACTGTATTGTGATGATGAAAGTTATAGTTTCATCAAAAGAATCAATAGATATGCGGATAAATGTTATAGCATCTATCAATCTGGAGACGACAATGTGTTGATCATTTCTGCATATTGTGAATTGACCAATGAGATGCAGATCGTGGAAATAATTGAAAACGGGACTATTCCAAACGATATGCCTCAATGTGAAGAGCCACCGGAATTACCCACCGTCTGCGTCAAGGATGCTGACTTTGAATACTGTCGAAAAGTGTCAACCATCGAAGGCAAGTGTGATATCTATAGAAGGTGTCTTGACAATGCGGATCAAGAATTTCAATATTGGAAAACGTTAAATTGCAGTCCTCAAATAGATGAATTGTATCCTACCCTCTGTGAGAGCGAAACCGGAGACGAATGTGCGAATTGTGACGAGGAGGCATGTATCAATGGGTACTGTCATGATTTGATGGAATGTGACTTTACCAGTATTTATTATCAGTCGCTTTCAGCAGGAAGAACACATAGATATTATGGTTCATTTTCCGCAGGACAGAAAATCGAATTTTGGTTTGCACCAAGTGGACTAAAAGACTCATTTTATCTGGACTATGGAAATGGAATATTACATAAAGGGTGTTCTATTTTGAAAACGAAACAAATTATTACAGTAGGTGCTGATGCTGTTCTGACGCTTACGGCTTTTGGGTGCAATGATACTCCTACCAATACATATAGGTTTGGTTGGAACTGTCTCTCCAATGCAAATGAAGAAGAAGAGATTGCATCTCGGAATAGTAAGTTGGACGATAGGATGAAGCCTGAAATTCTGGTCTATCCGAATCCGTTTACCAATGAGTTTATCGTAGATCTTAAAACGTATGATCCGGAAAATGTACAAATTCAGTGTCTGGACATGTTTGGAAAGGAAGTTCTTCGAAAGAGCGTGTTGCCTGAGCATGATCCCAATCAAATTTCAATCAATATGGACTCCTATCCTAGTGGAATATATTATTTGCGGGTTCAGAAAGACAATAAAATGATTGCAGTTCAAAAAGTCATTAAAATATAGGTAAAGGCGCATGGTTAGCTTTTGTATTTAAAAGTTGAGGCATGTTTTGCCCACTCGATGCATCGGGTGGGCTTTTTTGTAGCATCACTTCATTAAGCGAATCATGCATTTATAACTAATATTTTATCTAAGAAACAGAAATGACTCGTTTATCTCATTTTTATTACTCGGTTTTCTTCGATGCATGGGTTCGAAAACGCGTTTATCTCTCAAAAGAATAGCTTTACTCCTCAGTCAAAAATTGAATAATAGAACCATGCGAAGTATATACTGTATTATCGTCTTTTTATTGTTTTGTCTATCCGGTATTAAAGCTCAAATGTCAAAGTTCGATTCGAATTGGAAAGAGCAGGTACAGAACATTGTGGATAGATATGAAGGACAGCCGGGTCTCGCCTTGGGTATTACGGAATCGGATCAGATCATTTATAAAGGGTTTTCAGGATTTGCCAATTTGGATTACGATATTTCTATTGACCAAAATACTGTTTTTGACATCGCTTCTCTTTCCAAACAAATCACTGTATACTGCATCTATCTTTTAGAGGCTGAAGGAAAATTAAATCTTGATGCACCCATAACAGAATATGTAGCAGGTATGCCTGATTATGATGAGGGGCCAATCACCATTAGACACCTGATACACCATACCAGCGGATTGCGCAGTTATTTGAAAATAAAACATATGGTGGATCAGACGTGGGATGGTAATTATTCCAACGACGATTGTATGGAACTGCTCACGAAACAACAAAAACTCAATTTTCAACCTGGTGAACGTCATGCCTACTCAAATTCCGGTTATGTATTATTGGCAGAAATAATCGCAAAGGTTTCAGGACAAAGTCTCACCGATTTCGCGAAGGAAAATGTTTTTGATCCAATAGGAATGAAAAAGTCTTTTTTCAGCGAAGATCGAAATGAAGTTGTGAAGCATCGTGCTATTGGATATGCCCACAATGGAAACGATTATGAAAGAATGCACTTTTTCGATTCCAAAGTTATTGGAGATGGAGGTTTGCATACCACTTTGGACGATTTACTTCTTTGGTCTTTGTTTTTTAGAGAGGGCTTGGACAATAAGAATCAGGTTGTACACAACATGTTAAACAAAGGTCGCCTTTTGGATGGTACGGAGTTGTCTTACGCCGGAGGGCTTATTCATAATGCGATTAGTGGAATGCCAACATTAGGGCATAGTGGCGAATGGGCCGGTTTTAGATCAATTCAAATACGATTTGTAGATGAGAAAGTCTCATTTACCTTATTAAGCAATAATGCTGAAATAAACTTGTGGGGAATATTGTACGAAGTCATTGGGATACTCTATCCAGAAGATGAAGAAGAGACGAAAGTTACCGCAGATAACTCCCAAGAAATTAAGCATGACGAATCTGGCACCCTAGACCAGCAAATGGATTTATATGCATTGGAAGGAAATTTTTTCAATCCAATTGAGGGTTATACACGGAAATTAAAAGTGATCGATAATTCGTTGCATTATGTTCGATCAAATTCTGTTTCAACGAGGTTAGTTGCAAAAGGAGATCATTTGTTTTCTTTTGCGGGAGCTGATCACGTAACCCTCAACGTAAATCCTTCAGCGCAAAAAATGACTTTGAACATTGCAGGTTCAGCACCAATTCAATTCAAAGCATACGAACCCATCGAATACACCGATTCGGAGTTATTGAATTTTGAAGGCACATATTACAGTGAAGAGCTCGATTTGACCTATTCCGTAAAGGTGGATTCCAACACACTTGCGCTCCATAAAGGAAATTCTCGAATTGCCGTTTTTAATCCTGTAATGAAAGAGATCTTTAATGAGGTACATTTTGGATATCTGAAATTCAACAGGGAGGATGGAAATATCACAGGATTTACAGTAAATGATGAAACTGTAAGGGATATTCTCTTTGTAAGAATATAAAAAATAACCAGATATAAGGTGTTTGAACTTGATGCTAGTGTAACTTAAAAATCTAAATGAAATGATTCCTATGAACTCAGAAAGACCCTTACCCTTATTAAGGTATTTGATTAACAGACACTCTACTGTTCGATTGCATACTTCACACTATTGGTGGGTACTGGTTTTTATTATTTTCCATACTTCGCTTATTGCTCAAACGACTCAGGGCTTTGAAGGCAATACCGTACCGGATTATTCCATACCCAATTGTTGGTTTATTGATCCAGATAATGTCACCACCCATCAATTGGTAAATAGTGTACTTCCTTGTGGAACGTTGATTGTCACCGAGCCCTCAGGTACGTTTATAGGATATACCACTACGTGGATGCCAGTACCTCCAGGTTCTGGGTTTAGTGATGGAGATAATTTTGGAGTTAACAATCCCAATACAATGGAGGAGCAATTTGGAGCTGGAATTTTACCAATTGAAGGTGTAAACTCATTTGTGTTTGAAGATACGGACGGAACAGTGGTGATGGAATTTGATGCAGTGGATTTGACGGGTACGGCTTCTCCTCAGTTTTCTATGGATTATCTTGTCAATTCTACAGGTTATGAAACCGCCGATTTTTTCAAAATTAGACTTGAAGTATTCAATTGTGCCAGCGCAACTACCATTACTCTATTGGATGTGAATGGTGATGACATTGACAATGGAGTCATTAATGAGGAAGTATGGACTGAATTAACCTCCGATTTGAGTGCATATACAAATTGTTCGGTTAGGTTAATTGTTGAAGGGGCTATTGATTCGTCTACAGAGCAATACGCCATAGATGACATAAGTTTTAGTGAGGGATCCATCTTACCGATAACACTGGGGCAATTTGGTGTGAAACAGGAGGAGGATTATGTACAATTGAGCTGGACTACAGAAACTGAAACCAATAATGAGGGATTTGAGGTCCACTACAGTAGGGATGGACACGAATGGATTCTTTTAGATTTCATTCAAGGAAAGGGCGAATCTACCGTTCGAGTTGATTATGAATTCGTTCATACCAATCCAACTCCAGGTTATAACTATTACAGACTAAAACAAATTGATTTTGACGAGAATTATGAGATGTTTCCCGTAAGATCAATTCTCTGGGTGAAAGAGAATAATTCTACGCCTATTGATTTGATCCTATCGTTGAATCAATCATCAGAAATGGTAACACTCATCTTTGATGAAAACTTCATTGATGAAAATGATTTTTCTATTGCAATTTTTAGCAGCATCGGTGAATTGGTAAAGGTCATAAAGGAAGATGGAAAAAGTAATAGGTCAAATGTTGATATTAGAGACCTATCCGAGGGTTTATATTTTATAACAGTAAACAATGGTTATGAAAGCCAGACCGTTAAATTTATCAGATAAATATTTTCCACAAATAAAAAGTTGTAGAATTTAAATATACATGACTAATGCTTTATGATTTTTATGCCCATATGAAAATCGTAAAATAATTGAGTTGGATGAATGACTAAGCCAGAAAACCTTACAAGTTTATCCAACTCAATATGTTTTTGATCTCGTATGATGAATTTTAAATTGCCCATTTATCAGATAATCAATTAACCATATCTCACGGCTTTTCTCAATAAATATTCACGTAAAGTTAGGATGTCTT
>JBCCVV010000223.1:0-11240 GCA_039194925.1 Bacteroidota bacterium | reverse complement strand
GAGGAAATTATTTCCACTTTATTAACGTCATCTTACTCAATTTTCTGCCCATTAGCCAAATACTCCTCCAGATTTATAAAATCCCAAGTCAAAGATTTACTTGGAACATGATGTCTAAAATGTAAAAACTTCGCATCCTTTCGTTTTGGATTATTCCCAGAAGCTAGGTAATAGATTCCATCTTCCGTTCTTTCTTCAAACCACGTTCTATTATTTCCAATATCCCCGGCTAAAGCGATTACATCTATCCCTTTTTTACGAACTTTCCTGAGTTGAGGCAATATCTTCTTCATCCATCCTCTATCCGTTGCTTTGTAATTGCAAGCCCAGTTGTACGTAGAGCTACTTCGATGCTCTTTCAATTCGTTATGCTTTGCCAACGATATTATATTATGTGTCTTCACGATCAAATGAGAAGATTCAGAAATAGTATCTGTCACGGCAGTCAATAGATCAATTTGGCCATCATCAAGAGGGTAGACAGAATAAAGAATTACAAACGTAATCCCATTTTTATGATAGCTATAAGTAATCGGCCTTCCTGTGATCTTTGATACATCTTCCAAATTGGCATCGTCGTGATTACCCACTGTCCAAAGCGTATTCATATCACTGACATTAAGAGTGCGATCTACATACTCCAATATATCGTATCGCTTTGAAGTTTCTTCACATAGATCCCCCCCTAGTAGAATCATGTCAAATGGTTCCTAATCTATTCGTTCGACTCTTGGATCCACGACCTGATTAATCGTATCAAAAATTCAAATATGACTAAGATGAATATAGTGTTTTACTACATCGCTACTTTCAGGTACTTCGTCACAGGAATAAAAAATTGATCCCATAATGAAAATCATGAAGACCAGAGCAGATATTTTATTTGTAGAAATAGAGCAATCGTTTTTGTTGTATTGAGCGGACAAGGAATGTGTATTTAAGTGATAATAATGAAACGCTGATTTCAAAATGCAAATAAAGAACTTTATTCGTATTTACTCAGATTCTTAATTAATGAAATAGCCCAGATTTAATTTTGTCATCATTTTTATCAAAAATGATGACAAAATTAGATGCTTTGATAATCTTAACAGGATTACTTCTTAAAATAAATGACTACCTGAGCTGAGCAATTATTTCTATTCTAATATTTACCTAAGAATAAACTTTTTATGCATAACAAAAAAGGGCCAATCAACTAAGATCAGCCCCTAATTTATACTTAAGAAATTATTCTCTTATTATACTGCTACATCACCTTTAGCTTCAGCCATTACCTTCTCAGCAACGTTTTTCGGTGCTGGTGAGAAATGGGCAAATTCCATGGTGCTACTTGCTCTACCTGATGTAATGGTTCTCAACTGAGTTACATATCCAAACATTTCAGACAATGGCACCTCTGCTGAGATATTTACAGCTCCACCAGATCTAGGCTCCTGACCTTTTGGCAACCCTCTTCTTCTGTTCAGGTCACCAATTACAGATCCCACATATTCTTCCGGAGTAACAACTTCCAATTTCATGATTGGCTCAAGCAATACAGGCTTCGCTTTGGCTGCTGCTTGTTTGAATCCTTCTTTCGCACACAATTCGAAGGCGATAGGCTTACTATCCACGGCGTGTGTACTTCCATCATACAATTCTACTCTCATGCTATCCATACCATATCCAGCAAGAACTCCATTATCCATCATGGCATTGAACCCTTTGATCACTGAAGGGAAATATTCTTTTGGGATAGAACCTCCAACAATCTTATTCACAAACTGAAGCTTTACCTTTCCAGCTTTGAAATCGTCAGACTCCAAAAACTCTTCATCTGCAGGTCCTAATTTGAAAGACATTTGAGCAAAAAGTCCCGATCCACCAGATTGCTTTTTCAATCTTTCTGTGTGATCTACCTGTGAGGTCAATGCCTCTTTGTAAGAAACCTGTGGCTGACCTTGAGAACAATCTACTTTAAACTCTCTCTTCAATCGATCAATGATAATTTCCAAGTGAAGCTCACCCATTCCGCTAATAACGGTTTGATTGGTGTCTTCGTCGTATCTAACTTTGAATGTAGGGTCTTCTTCAGCCAGTTTTGCCAACGCCATTCCCAACTTATCCAAATCTTTTTGTGATTTAGGTTCAACCGCAACACCAATTACTGGATCAGGGAATACCATACTCTCCAATACGATTGGTGCATTCTCTACACACAATGTATCACCGGTTCTCAAATCCTTGAATCCAACACCCGCAGCAATATCACCAGCTTCTACACTTGTAATTGCATTCTGCTTGTTTGAGTGCATTTGGTACAATCTTGAAATACGCTCTTTATTTCCAGACCTTGTATTCAAAATATATGAACCTGCATCTAACTTTCCAGAATATACTCTGAAAAAAGCTAATCTTCCGACATAAGGATCTGTTGCAATCTTAAATGCCAATGCACAGAAAGGCTCCTCTACGGAAGGTTTTCTAGTAACTTCCTCATCCGTTTTAGGATTAGTTCCTACCACAGCTTCTACGTCCAATGGTGATGGCAAGAATGCACAAACCGCATCCAATACTGCCTGAACTCCTTTGTTTTTGAAGGCAGACCCGCACATCATTGGTACGAATTTGTTATCCAATACTGCACCTCTAACAGCTGCGATCATTTCTTCTTCTGTAATAGAAGCAGGATCTTCAAAATATTTCTCCATAAGAGTATCATCGTACTCCGCTACTGCTTCCAACAACTTTTCTCTCCATTCTGCAACAACATCAACTAAATCTTCAGGTACTGCAATCTCTTCATAGGTCATACCCATATCGTTCTCATTCCAAACGATCGCTTTACCTGTAATAAGGTCTACTACTCCTTTAAAAGTCTCTTCTGCACCGATCGGTACTTGAAGTGGAATAGATTCTGAACCTAATTTCTCTTTTACATCTCTAACTACTGAGAAAAAATCAGCACCAGATCTGTCCATTTTATTTACGAAACCAATTCTTGGTACTTTATAGTTATCGGCCAACCTCCAGTTTGTTTCTGATTGTGGCTCTACACCTGATACTGCACAAAACAAGAAAACCAAACCATCCAAAACTCTCAAAGATCTATTTACCTCAACCGTAAAATCCACGTGACCCGGAGTATCAATGATGTTCATTGGATAGTCCTGATCTTTCCATTTCCAGTTGGTCTTGGTAGCAGCAGAAGTAATTGTAATACCTCTTTCTTGCTCTTGTTCCATCCAGTCCATTGTAGCTGCACCATCATGAACCTCACCAATCTTATGGCTCATACCAGTGTAGTAGAGAACTCTCTCTGTAGTAGTAGTTTTACCCGCATCAATGTGTGCGGCAATACCAATATTTCTAGTAAATTTTAAATCTTTTGACATGATTATCTATGATGATTTATAATCTGATGAGTAATTTGTAATTCTTCTAAGGCTTGCAAAAATGTTTTCCTCTTACACTCTGAAGTGCGCGAATGCTCTGTTGGATTCCGCCATTTTGTGGGTATCCTCTTTTCTTTTAACAGCTGCACCTTCACCTTTACTTGCTGCAATTAGCTCAGCAGCTAATTTTTCAGCCATTCCTTTTCCACTTCTTGCTCTAGCAAATCGAATCAACCATTTCATACCGATTGACAATCTTCGAGCAGCTCTGATCTCAGTAGGAATCTGGAAAGTAGCTCCACCAATTCTTCTTGATCTTACCTCAACAGCTGGCATTGCATTATTCAAAGCATCTTTCCAAATTTTGTGAGGATCTTCTCCAGTTCTCTCCTGGATCTTGTCCATGGCATCATAAAATATTCTGAATGCAACACTCTTCTTACCTTCCCACATCAGATTATTCACAAACTGAGTTACCATAGTATCGTTAAATCTCGGATCTGGTTGGATAACTCTCTTTTTTGGCTTCCTTTTTCTCATTTCTTATCTATGCTTGATAAATGGATATTATTTATTTCTTTGGTCTTTTCGCACCATACTTGGATCTACTCTGAAGTCTGTCAGATACACCTGCAGTATCCAAAGCTCCTCTTACGATCGTATATCGCACACCAGGAAGATCTTTAACCCTTCCCCCTCTGATCAATACGATTGAGTGTTCCTGAAGATTGTGTCCCTCACCAGGGATATATGCAATAACTTCAATACCATTCGTAAGTCTAACTTTTGCTACTTTTCTCAAGGCAGAATTAGGTTTCTTAGGAGTAGTCGTGTATACTCTCGTACAAACTCCTCTTTTTTGTGGGCATGAATCCAATGCTCTGGATTTGCTCTTCACGATAACCTTTTTTCTTCCTTTTTTTACTAGCTGATTAATAGTTGGCATATGCTACCTTATTTATCTATAAAATGTATATAAAATCGCCGCAAAAGACACAGCTTCCGCAAAAGCGAGTGCAAATGTACGATTATTTAACGGAAATACCAACATCATTTCTTCAATTTCTGCTTGGATCTTTCCCTTTTTGAAGCTTTTGGTGCTGTCAATGTGAAAAGAGTGTGTTTTATTTGGCAAGATTGACGCAAGAATGAAAAATCTCTTACGAAAAAACCAAATCGACATATTAAGTTTTGGTCAAGAAATTATGATGAGAGTACTATTTAAGCCTTATCAAAGGTGTTTATTCTTGTAAATAGTGCAAAGTGTGTTTTTCTGTTGACAAAAGTTGATTATCATGACAACCTCTGAATTCTAATTGGCGAAGGTGCAAATCTTATTTGAACGAAAAAATTAAATACTTTAGATTATCTCCATGATTGTATCGTAATGCGTCTTGACACATATTTTTTGATTGAGCATAAAACATAAAGAAAACTGTTTCTTCTCCATGCATTTGAATATCACGAAAGGTCAGTTCATCCTATCAAATCATAGAGCTTTAACATGCATTCGTAGAATAAAACCTACATTAAAAAACTATTCTTTAAATTTATCTATTCTTTAGTTTAAGAACATGAGATAATGACTGTATACAAACGAATAAATATAAGTGGAAGCGGGGGAAATAACCAAAATCCATTTGGGTGGATTGGTTCCATTGTGATGTTATCAATAGGTCTTTTATTGGCATATCTGGTGATCAAAGGTATTTTCACCTTACTTTTTTGGCTTTCTCCTATTTTATTTATTGCCGGTGTTGCTATTGATCCTAATGGAGCCTTAAATCTGGGAAAATCTCTTTTAAAAATCTCCAGGCAAAATCCACTTATTCCAATTGGAGTTGTGATTCTCTCAGCTATCTTTTTTCCTTTGGTTCCTGGAATCCTTGGAGCTCTTGCCGGAGGATTTCTACTTTCCAAGGCTTTAATTAAAAAGAAAATACAAAAAGTATTTAATCAAGGTGCTCCGACGCAAGAAAGCGAAGAATTCGTTGAATACGAAGATGTGACGGAAGACGAATCGTTCCTGGAATTGCCTGAAATAGAAAAAGAGACAAGACAAGCTCAGCGACCTGATAATGAATACGACAACCTTTTTGAACAGTGATCTCTTTTGTTTCGTCCCTCGAAATCCCGTTATTCATTCTCACCGTCATTGTATCTATTGGTTACATCATCCTTCTATCTAAAATAATGGATGGTTGGGATGATACCGAAAATTGGGAAATACCAAATAACCACCTTCCCAAAACAAAGATAAGTATCGTGATTGCGGCCAGAAATGAGGAAAAACATATTGCTTCATGTCTGCAATCCATTTTACAAAACTCCTACCCCAAAGATCTTTATGAAGTCATCGTAGTGGATGATCATAGTACAGACGATACAAGTGAAATTGTACAAAAATTTACCGATGCTCACATTTCTTTGCTAAGCTTGAATGAAGGAAAGGGCAAAAAAAAGGCACTGGAAGAGGGAATTCGACATGCATCTGGAACACTGATTGCCTGTACCGATGCAGATTGCGAAGTTCCTCAAGGATGGCTAAAATCATTTATTAGCTATTATGAAATGAAACACGTAAAATGTATTGCCGGTCCAATACGCTATAAAACCAATAAATCAGTACTTCAAAGATTTCAATTCCTGGATGCACTTAATAATATGTGTGTGACCGCCAATGGTATTTTGAAGAAGCAGTATTACATGGCGAATGGTGCCAATCTGTTTTTTACGAAAGAGGTGTTTGACGAAGTTGGTGGTTACCGCAATAATGCCCAATTGGCCTCTGGTGATGACATGTTTCTTATCCAGGAAATTGCCTCAAGATATCCCAATCAAGTTCATTTTTTAAAATCAAAAGAGGCCGTTGTCTCAACCCAGCCCGAAACAAGCCTGCACGCATTAAAATTGCAAAGAACTCGGTGGGCCACAAAATCCAAAGCATACACTAACAAAAACATTATGAAAATACAGGCTTTTGTTTTTGGCTTTGTCGTACTCATAATAATCAATCTGGCCTTCAGTCCTTTTGGCAGCAGTTTGAGTCTTTTTGGATTTTTAATTGCTTTATTTATCAAATGGACAATGGACTATCTTTATCTTTCGAAGTTGGCAGACTTCTTCGGCAATCGAAAGCCACTCAAATCATTTTTTTCGGCCTCCTTGGGTTTTATAGCCTATATACTTTTTGCAGGTTGGAAGGCACTTCGTCCCTCCAATTATGTATGGAAAGGTAGAAAAACATACTAACCAAGATCAAAATTCCCCGCCACCTCCACCATTGAAGGATCGCTTCGGTCTTCGGTCTTTTTTCTTGTTGATTCGATAATTGACCGTAGTAACAAATGTTCTTGGGCGCCATTGGAAATCACTTTCCTCAAAAAAGTCAACCCCTTCAAAAGTAGATTGTCTCCTTCTGTTATTGAATACATCTGAAACTGTCATGGTGACTGTCAAATCAGGAGTCACATCTTTACTTAATGCTAAATTTAGATTGGTAACCGATCTTCTATCGCCTTGCAATGTTTCTCTGGGAGCGCGATAATTCAACCGCATTTGAAAATCTGCATTTTTCCAAAACCCAACTTTGGCATTTAAATTTGATGTCCAGGCATAATTGTCCACACTCAATTCCTGACCATCCACGATCACTCCTTTGGTAATAAATCTAAATCCATTGACAGCTCCATCTATACGTACGCGCTTGATACCAGTATACGCGAAGATGAATTCGATACCCATGTTATCCTCGGTTCCAATGTTTTCTGGTCTTCGCAGCGTGGTCTGCGTTTCCACATCCTGCGTCTGGATGCGATTGATCTTGTCTGTGGTATGTCTGTAATAAATAGATGTTCCAATATTTCCAGATTCCCAATACTTCAAATGGCCTACCTCATAACTATCCGTAAATTCCGGATCAAGATCGGGATTACCACTGAAGAAATTTCTTCGATCTGTAAACGTGAAAAATGGATTTAAATCCCAAAATCTTGGCCTTCTGATTCTTCGACTGTAGCTTGCCTGAATCGAATTCTCACCGGCCATTTTATAACTTAAAAATCCACTGGGAAAGAGGTTCATATAGTCTCGATCGTTGATTTCATTCGTTTGCAGCAATTCGGTTTTTATTTGTGAATACTCCGATCTCAAACCAACTTGGAACGAAATTTTTTCAAAATCCTTACCAATAGAGGCATATCCACCGATGACATTCTCATTGTAAATAAAATTGTTGGATAAACCCTCCTCACTCATCCATTCCCCATCTTGAAATGTCTCTACTAAAAAATCATTCTTAATTTCTCGAAATGTCCCCAACATTCCACTTTCCAGCTTAATTCCATTATCAAATGGCTGTTCATAATCCAACTGAGCTCTCCATTGCTTTTGTCCCTCATCATTTGCTGATCTCTGCAAAAAGATATCCGGCATGGTTAGGACATCTCCTTCATAAAAATCTTCATTAAAAAATGAAGACTCACTCTCGGTATTGCTTTGGAAACTTAAATCTGCTTTTAACGTATGTCCTTTTTTTCCAAATTTTTTATCATAGTTGATACTATATTCTAATGTTGGTTCTTCTTCCAACTCATCATCCTGACGCAATATATAATTGGGAATTTCTTCTTCTGTCAATCTTCGAGCCTGCACTCCCGCAGGACCAATTACATCTCTGTAGGTTACACGATTCAAGTTGTCATCTTTGCCATAGCGGTACAAAAAAGCACCAGTGATAACCTCGTTGTCACTTAAAATGTAATCACTTCCAAAACGAATACTATTGCTGTATCCCGACCGATCTCTTCTTTGATCTTGAAGTGACACGATTGTCGAATCTTCAAAATAGAATTCCTGATATCTATTTCCCGTAGAAAAACCGGTATTCTTTTGATAATTGTAGTTGATAAAGAAATTAAACTTATCCTGGCGATAATTTAAATTCGCACCAGCACCGTATCGCTCAGGCAATCCACCATTGACTTCGAAAGCTCCATTAAATCCTTTAGCACGATCTTTCTTCAATATGATATTTATGATACCAGCCATTCCCTCTGCTTCAAATTTTGACGAAGGATTCGTAATAATCTCTACCCGCTCAATTAAACTTGCTTGTATCGTTCGAAGTCCATCCGTACCATTCAACCCTACTAAACCTGAGGGGCGTCCATTGATCAAAATTCTTACATCGCTGCTTCCGCGCAGATTAACCTCTCCTTCCACTCCAACTGAAACAGACGGAATATTATCCAGTACATCGGAAGCGTTTCCACCCCGGGAAGCCAAATCTTTTCCAACATTAAATATCCTTTTATCTAAGGAAAATTGCATATCACTTCGCTCTGCTATTACTTCTACTTCATCCAAAGCAACACCACCCGGCAAGATACTTACAGACCCCAAATCATACAGACTTACGCCTTTTGCAAATTCAATATCGTTAACAGTGATCGTTTCGTAGCCGATGAATTCAACTACTGCATAGAGCGCACCTTTTACCTTTACTTTAAATTCAAAATTACCATCAATCTCCGTTATTCCGCCTGAAATGAGTGTAGAATCCTGAACACTATAGATGGAGACGGTAGCAAACTCCATGGGCTGACCAGATGATCCATCCACAACTTTCCCTTTTATCTTTTTATCTCCGGGAGGGGTAGCAGACATATCGGCAGGACCCTGAGATAAACCTACAGACATACTCAATAGACATACAATAAATGCAAAAAAGTGTTTCATTTTGAAAAAGTTATAAAAAGACATGGGATTGTATCACCTACTAGAAATGGCTAAAACGGATATTAGTTTAGGATCCCTTATTCAATTTTCAAGAAAAATCGCTCTTTGGATTTTCTTTCAGCCCCTATTCTTTTATAAAATTTTATGGCTCTAGTATTAAAATCGGGAGTTTGCCATTGTATAAGTTCAATTCCTTTTTCTCTACCAAAATCTTTCATCTTGTTTACTAAGTGTTCTCCAATTCCAAAGCCGCGATATGCATCAAATAAATACAAACAATCCATGTAAAGGTATTCTTTTGCCTCCCAAGTTGAATACTGTCTCATCCAGGTGATATTCGTTTTCTATCTCTACCACCCGACAGTGAAGTTTTGGATTCCGACCATACAGATCATCTAATAGTCCTTCTGCCTTTCCTTTTCGGCTGTAATCACTTCTTTCAAAGAGAGCATGCGCCTCACAAAGATCCAAGACAAGATTAATTTTATCTTTTGTGGGAGGTACTATTTTATATTTCATAATGACACAAATATTCTGTGTAAAATCAGGGCAGGTAAATTATTTACAAAAATTCTGACTTTACCAAGTTCATTCTTCACCAAAATCAAATGTATAATCCAGTTCCTTTATTTGAAAAAATCCTGGCATACATATTCTCCTAATCTATCTTGATAAATCTGCTCGTCGACACATTCCTACCTTGTTGCAGACTCAACCAATACATTCCCTTAGGCAATTCTGAAATGTCCAGTGTTTGTGATCTATTCTCAAGAAGTTGTTTCAACCAAATTTGTCCTACCATATCCGAAATAGAAAGGATTGCCTTATTAAATCCATGATTGATGGTGATCAACTCTGATGCCGGGTTAGGTGAGATGGTGACATCAAATTTATTTGTCACAATTTCCTCTACACTTACCAGTCCATCTCCAATTGAACAATCAAAGGTTGAAATATTCATTGTACCTCCATTTCCAATTTGTCCTACAAAATTCGCACCGGTCAAACAAACAGTTTTCTGATCACCTTTCAAACCAATTGTATGTTGTCCAAAAACCAAATTATTTGCAAAGGCGCCTTCCGCAGCCGCGACCGTATTCCAATCGCTGTCGGTACCGACCTGAATGATTGAAACTTGTTGTTCTGTATTTCCAATACCTAACTCGCCAACTATATTTGACCCCCAACCAAATAGCTCATTTTCACTGGTTATGGCAAATCCGTATGCAGATCCAGCAGCAATGAAGCGATAATTATTCTCAGATCCGATTTGAGTTGGAGTAATCTGTTGAGTATTATTTCCTATCCCCAATTGTCCATTCGCATTAAACCCCCAAGACCATATCGTACCATCTTCTTTAAGAGCCAAAGAGAACTCAAAACCAGCTTCGACGTCTTGCCAATTTGCATCTCCTTCCACCATCACCGGAACCATAGATGAAACGGTAGAATTGTCTCCCAATTGCCCAGTGAAGTTTGCTCCCCATGACCACAGCTCACCATTCTCTTTCAAGGCAAGGGTGTGCCCACCACCCGTCGTGACATCTATCCAATCAGTATCATCATTTAGGAGTGTGGGTTCATTTACATTCTCGGTGGAATTCAACCCCAATTGTCCATTAAAATTGAAGCCCCAAACCCAGAGCGTACCATCATTTTTAATTGCAGCGGAATGACCTTGACCGGCTTCGATTTGAATCCAGTCCGTATCCGACCCTACTTGAACGGGAGCGTTTTGCTGGTTAAAATTTCCTAGACCCAATTGTCCCTGGGCGTTCAAACCCCAAGCCCACAACGTTCCATCTGTTTTTAATGCAAGGCAGTGAAACGCTCCGGCCTCAATATCTGCCCAGCCATCACCTTCTAAAGCCTGTGGGGTAGTTGTCACTTGAGTCGTAGAATTAAGACCCAATTGACCATTTGCATTAAACCCCCAGGACCATAAAATTCCATCTGTCCCTAAAGCAACGGTATAATCCGTACCAGCAGATATTTTCGTATAATTTTGTGCTATTGAAAATTGAATGGCAATTACGTCGAGAGGGTTACACATTCATAAATTAATTTTTATAAAATCACTTTACTACCATGAAGAAAGCTATACTTTTTTGCGGAATACTTTTT
>JBCCVV010000222.1:0-11293 GCA_039194925.1 Bacteroidota bacterium | reverse complement strand
CATTAAGTGCGGTTTCTGAATCACTATTTATCAGATCCTGTATTGCATCTTCCAAGGATCTTACTTCATGGTTGTATGCTTCTATCAAAGCTACATTACCTAATTCTAGACTTTTGTATATTGACTCATCAATAAAGCCCTTTTGTTCTTTTAGAGATACTTTTAGCGATTGTCTTTGTCGCACCAGAAAATCTCTTCTTGCTAATAGCTTTTTAAGCTTTGTTATCAAGGACTTTGGCAATGTTGATGGTTTTATTGAGTCTCTCTTTTCAAATGCATATTGACAGATGTCCATGGAATCAACCTTATCATCTTTTCCCCTTCTTAATCCTAATGATCTTGATATTCTCAGTGCATTTTCCTCTTTACAAGAAATATTATTTTTAAGCAACCATTCGAGCAACGGTTTAGAATAAATTCCTGTATTTTCAAAGCAAATCATCCAATGTTCTTTAGGGATAATTGTTAATTCGGATAACTGTTTTATAAACTTAATGAAGCCTTTTTCATCGTTCGTAAATTGATCCAGATAAATTACTTTTCCATCCTTGTGATAAGAAATATCAATTACTGCTTTTGATATATCCGAGCCAACAAAAAATAAATATTTACTCATATCTTTGAGTTTAGAATGTTAGAAGATTAACACTATTACCTTTAATAGGCCCGTACGCCTAAATTTCTACATGGTGCTTAATCTTTAAAATGTAGCGGAGGACTTATTCGTCGGTTAAGGCATTATCCTTACGTAGGATGCTAGGTCACCTCCGCTACTTTATCAACATAAAAATGTGGATTCTAAAAGAAAAAGAAGCAAAAAGAAAATATACATAGTAATAATAGTAATATGATTATATATAATCAATTACAAATCTAAAGGATAGGATTAAACATACGGCTGTGTAGTTAGCAATATGCTATTAACTTTAAAAAATTGGTTCAGTCATGACACATTTGTTCAGACTTAAAAGTATGTCATGACACGCCTCTAAAAATAAAAGAGAACACGTATAAACACCTGTTTCTACACCCTATAAATTTCTTACATTTAGCGATGATTCTTTCCAAAGCTATGGATCACTGGTTTGGATAATGCAACATATCAGGAATAACAGGTTAATAAAGTATTTGCTCTTATTCAAATCCAGATATAGCCTACAAATGAAATAGAATCACTTATCTATTTATTTAAAACTTACTAACTATGACCTCAAAAAAGATCTTCACTCTTTTCGATGAAGTCACGCCCGACAACATTGAACAAGTGATGCAACAGGCCATTGCCTTGGAGCTGGCCACCATTCCAACTTATTTATCCACTTATTACTCCATCAACAGAGCGCAGGATCAAGATAAGTTGTATTCAAAACTTCATGCTCAGTTATCTGATTCAGGTCTTCGTACAACCGAAGAAATTGATGCTTTGGCACAAGAGCTCAAATTAGATATCCTGGTGTATGCCAATCAATCCGCAGCACTGATAATGAGTGTTGTTATTGAAGAAATGCTTCACTTGGCACTCTCTTGTAATGTGAAACATGCCGTTTGTCAAGTACCTCCTGACCTCATGGATATAGGTAAGGTTTTGTCTTTCCCAACTCAACTGGACGGCCATGAACCTGAGTTCGAAATTGATTCGGCAAAACTATCATTGGACCAATTAACCACTTTTCTAATGATCGAAAGTCCTAAACCATTTGAAAATCCAAACCCTGAAATTCAATTGGACGCAACGGTAGAGTACAAAACCATTGGACGATTATACAAAATGATCATGAAGTGCATTGAAGAAAACTTCCCGGGTCCTTACAATCCAAAACCACAATTGCTTCCACCGGAAGACGGCAAAAGAAACCGACCATTTTACTCCCAAAATTCTATGAATACCGTCTATTATGATCGCGAACATAATCCGCATTTCGGCAGTGCAGATGGCAGTGGTGGCCTTTTGGGTGTCCAAGATAGTAAGACTGCCAATGAAGCTCTATACAGAATCGTGGAACAGGGAGAAGGCAGTACCACCAGTCAGAATCACAAACCACAACATCTTTTAGAATGGGGACCTGATAATATGCCTGTCCCTATGAAAGTAATCGATGGCAAGGTGGAATTTTGGCCTGGGGATTATGATGATGACGATGAAACAGAACTTGCGCATTTTGCGAAGTTCCTGGAAGCTTACAGTCTTGGGGATTATTATACGAAGAAGTTCAATAAGATAGAAGGCCTGGATAACTTTTTCAGCTATTTCGTTTATGATGTGCAATCAAATCCAACGCAGGCAGATTACGACAACTCCGGAAACGAAGCCTTAGCACTTTGCAATAAATTGGGTAATGCACTGTTTGCCTATATCCTTTTAATGGTCGAAACTTGTTATTATAAAGATGAAAGCACCCAATATGATCTTTTTATGTTCGGAATTCATAAATCAATGATCTGGTTGTTGAGTGAGGTAGGCAACACTATCAATACCTATACCTACTCCAAAGGAAATCAGGCGTACAGAGGATCTATCACTTGGGAACATTATGATTTCTCACAAAGCGAAGCAACACCAAAAGCTCAAATATTACAGCTGGTAGGTGCTCTGGCCGTAGCCGATCCTGTGAATTGGGGTTGGGGTGTAAAGGATCAAAATTACTTCCCTTCGCTTCCAGATGTGGATTTGGATCATCATGTTGTAAAAGGTGTTCCAAAAGTCGATCAAACTCCATATACTCATCATCATTAACTTATAAAATCACAAAAAATGTCAGATCATATAAATAAAGAGCTTCATGTATGTATGGGGCTGAATTCATGTAAAAATCAAGGATACTCCGGTAAAAATGATTGTGCCGGAATGGGCGATTGTTCGACTGCTGTAGGACATCCTTGCCATACGTTAAACTCCTGTAAAGGTCAGGGAGGTTGCGGAATATTTGGCACGACTGAAGAATTTTGCCACCCGGGTGAAAACGATTGTAAATATCAAGGAAGTTGCGGCGTTCCAATTCTTGCTTCCCGATTTATGTCGCAAGGTCCCAACCGAGGGCTAAGCGTTTGGCAATTGGCCAGAAAACGATTCGAACAAAACAGAATTGCCAAAGGAGAGACTTTTGGTAAAGCTCCACAGGAATTTGGTCCCGATGAAGCGTATGTCAACAAACTTCGTGGCACTACGGGCAAAAACTATTCTTCATGCGGTCAAAGTGGAAGTCGGGCATGTTCATATATCCAGGACAAGGCAGCAAGGAAAATAGAAGCAGAAGCAAGAGTATTGAAGATGGAAGAAAAAAGTAAGGAAGAAATGAAAAACATTCTTGATAATTGTGGCAAAGGTTCCTAATAAACTTGGATTGCCCAATTTGGGCTTGGGGTTAGGTCTGCGAAATCAACACTTTGGACACATCCTGGAAAATTCTCCGGAAGTGGATTGGTTCGAAGTAATTTCAGAGAACTTCATGGATTCCCATGGTCGGCCCCGTCAAATACTAAAGCAAATAACAGAAAGATATCCCGTGGTCATGCACGGGGTATCTATGTCTATTGGCAGCACTGACCCATTGAATTACGACTATCTAAGGAGCCTTAAGGTACTCGCAAACGAAATAAACCCAGTGTGGGTCAGCGATCATTTGTGTTGGACTGGAGTATTGACCATCAATTCACATGATTTGCTTCCTTTGCCCCTCAATCAGGAATCCCTTGCCCATGTTTGCAATCGAATAAAATTGGTTCAGGATTATCTGGAAAGACCATTGATCATTGAGAATCCCAGCACCTATGCTTCGTTTAAAAATTCGACTATGCCCGAATGGGAATTTTTAAGATTAATGACAGAAGAAACGGGGTGCGGATTGTTGCTCGATGTGAATAATGTTTATGTTTCCTCTTATAACAATGACTTCGATCCGGTAGAATACATCAACGGTATACCCCACGACAGCATCGTACAAATGCATCTCGCGGGGCATCAAAATTGTGGGAATTATATCATCGATACACACGACCGAGAGGTAACGAATCCGGTATGGAAGCTATTTCAGATGACATATCAACTTGCTGGTCACGCTTCTATTCTGCTGGAATGGGACGGTAATATTCCTGCCTTTGATGTGTATCATGCCGAATTACAAAAAGCCAGAAAATTTATGGATCCCAACTTTTGCGGGTTTTCAGAAGATCAAAAACATGTCGACCAGGAGCAGGTTTCCAACCCATTGAATGTGATGTCGGTCGAGTTGGCAAATAGTTCTGAGTAGTAAAATGAAGGAAAAAATCAATATACCGCTGTCGAATTTCCAACAATGGATGCAACAGATGTTGTTGGATCCTTATCAACAAACGGAAGTCGATCCGGGTAGTCTTCTTCCGGATTCTTCTCATGCGTCATTGGAGGATGTAATTCATCATTCCCAAAAGCTTTCGGCGCGAGAGCATTTGGGCATCTATCAACGCAGCTACATTGCCCGACTTCGAAACTGCATGTCACAGCAATTTAGCGCATTGGAATACGCTTTAGGAGAAGATATATTTTGCGCTTTTGCAGACGACTACTTGGCTTCCAGACCTTCCACACATTACAATCTGGCATTATTGGGCAATCAATTCCCCCAATACTTAGAATTGAACAGACCTGACGCACATGAAGAACTAAAAGAGGATTGGATCGATTTCATGATCGAATTGGCAAGATTTGAATACGATTTGGGTGTTATATTCGAAATGAAATCTGAGGAGGACTACACCTTGGCAACAAATGAAACCCGAGAAGAAGACTTGAAAATTGTTCCGACCTGTGCACTATTTCATTTTCGATTTCCCATCCGTAAGTTTTATTCCAATTTTAAAAATAAAAAGCAGCCTGATTTGCCATTTGAAAAAGAAAGCTATTGTGTGGTATTACGACATAATTTCAAATTGGCGGTGTATGACCTTCACAAGAAGCAATTTGAATTTTTACAGCTTTTGAAGCAAGGATTGGATGTTCCCTTGGCAAAAATCAGGTTTAAGGAATTAAATCAATCTGCTACAACGGAATTTGATGATACATGGAATAAATGGAAAGAACGGTGGGTGAAAGCAAAGTTTTTTCAGGTGAAAGATGATAATCGACCAAATGAATCAGAATCTCATTTTAGATAGCATATCTCCATATGTAGATACAATTTTTCTCATCACCTCGACCAAGGAATGACGCGTATTACTCCTGTCTTTACAATAATTTGGATAACATGTGAAAATATGATCTTTTACACCAATAGGTGGATACGACGTTGTGATGTTACTACCTTAATTTTTTATTAATCCACCGGATTCACAGGTTTCATTTGTCACACCCCAAGAAAGCAGGAGAAAGGAAATGGAAATATCATTAGTTTAATTCCAATAGAAGTACGGTTTTGATCAAGGATGAAAAAAATGTCGAAGAACTGGAAATTGAAATTGAGGATCGATTAGTTTGTTATGGTGCTGTGAGTGCCTATAATTGCAGTATAAATATACGCTATGAATCCTCACAATTTATACAACATTACTATTGCCGACTTCCAACATCCCAAGGAAGCAAAGTCGATGACCAATTTGAAGAATACGAAAGGATTGGAGAGTGTAGTGAAGAAATTTTATGATCTGGGAGTAGAAAACATCATTAAACTACAATACACCGGGAGCAGTTTACAATTATCACCAAAATCCTTTCCGGATCTGTTTCAGCTTACTGTCACGGCCTGTGATATGTTGGGCGTTGAGCTTGTACCAGAATTATATGTCCAACGATCTGAGCAATTCACCGTAACCACTTTCGGAGTGGAGAAACCCATGATGGCCATATCCACGGAATGCATTGACAAATTATCTAAAGAAGAATTGCTCTTTCTAATCGGTCGCGAAGTTGCCAAAATAAAATGTCAGCATATTTTGTATCAGGAGATTGGTTTTATTTTCCCGGAATTGATGGATGCCCTCTCCCCTATTACGCTTGGATTGAGTGGTGTGCTTTCTTCCGGACTAAAGTATGCCTTGTTTCATTGGGCGCAGATGGCGGAATATACCGCAGATAGGGCTGGATTATTGGTATGCCAGGATACCTTCGTAACCAAAAAGCTTTTCACCAAACTAGCTGGCCTGCCCGAAAAATACTGGGCCACGTTTGATGTGTCAGAACTCGAAGAACAGGCCCGGGAATTCGAAGGATTCAAGGAAAAAACCTTTGACAAATTCATGCGCTTTCTCTATGGCAATAATCTATGGGCTATAGCTCGTGCCCAGGAATTATTCAGCTGGGTAGAATCTGGTGCGTATAATAAAGTACTCGTAAAAAGAAGAAAAAAGTAGGGTTCCCCAAGTTTGACCGAAGGGAAAAATTGGAAAGCCCCGGTATCTGGCAAAAAGGCCCGTATCCGATATTATATCCTGGACATCCAAAATCAAAGCCGCGGGTTTACTAAAAAAATATTTAATATATTAAAGTATGAAGATCAATTACTGGCGAACGTTCGAAGAAGGTAGGTACTACCATATTTATAATCATTCGGTAAGCGATAAAAACGTTTTTGAAAACCATAAGGACTATGTAGACTTTATCCAAAAACACCACAAATACCTATCCTGAGCTTTTGACACCATAGCGTACTGTCTTATGCCCAATTATTTTCACTTCGTCGTTAAAGTAAAAAGTGTTGCCGAAGTCAAAGAAAATGCTGGAAAAGAAATCTCCAATGCGAGTACTTCCTTTCAAAATGGTGAATCCGACCTGAATTCATTTGTTTTGGATCAATATAGAAGATTCTTTAGTTCCTATGCCTTATCCTATAACTTTCGCCATAAACACAGAGGCCAGGTATTTCTGAAAAAATTCAAACGGGTTACCCTGAATGTAGATACCAGGCTGCACTATATGATCTGCTATGTTCATCATAATCCAATTCATCATAGATTTAGAAAAAATTACACTTCATGGGAATACTCTTCGATTCACCAGTATATTCACAATAATATCAATGAACATTACAAGAGATTATTGACTACTTTATTCAAGACAAAAGTAAACTTCATCCAGATTCATAAAGAATTTAAAATCAACATGAAAGAATCGCTGAACCTTGATTAACTTAATGCTACCTAAACAAAAGCTATGAACTTCACCTCAAGTCCCATTTACGTGCTTATGATGCTTTGCCTTATGGTAATTCTATCCGAAACGGTAGCCAAAACCAAATACGGAAAACAGTTTGGTACTGCATTGATTGTAATTATTTTCACAGCCATCCTGGCCAATCTCAACTTGATTCCTTCCGCGTCTGACAGCATTGACTTATATAGTGGAATATTTAAATTCATCGCCCCCATCTCTATTTTCTACTTGTTGTTAAATGTAAACCTTACCTCGATCAAACAAGCAGGTTTGCCCATGGTCGGTTTGTTTTTATTGGGGTCATTGGCAACAACCCTTGGCGTACTGATCTCGTGGTGGTTGCTATCTCCCGAAAACACCTTGGGAGAAAATGGAAGCATCATAGCCGGAATGCTGACCGGAACTTACACGGGAGGAAGTGTCAATTTTAATGCTGTGGCTCTTGAATATGACTTTCAGGAAAAAGGTATTTTGTATGCAGGCACCATAGCCGTTGATAATGTAGTGACCACTATATGGATCATTGCAACCCTGGCCTTTCCGGTGCTTCTAAAACGCCTCTGGAAAGAGAAATTGTCCACCCCAGATGCGGTATCCAAGGCTACAACTCACCCTGTAGTGGAAAGTATGGATGCCAAGTCCTTGATGTGGTTGGCCTTTTTAGGCATTGCAGCTTATTATATCTCCGATCTCATTGCGGCCTATGTACCTCAAGTTCCTTCAATCCTTATCCTGACCACCATCGGAATCCTACTGGCTCAAACAAAATTTGTAGCTAATTTAAAAGGAAGCCAAAGTCTGGGCTTGTATTTGGTCTATATTTTTCTAGCTGTAATCGGTGCCTATTGTGAATTGAGTGCTGTAGCTGAACTGAAGGATGTGGGCATCACCTTACTGCTCTTTACCTCTGTAGCCGTTCTCATTCATGGTATATTGATAATTCTTATCGGTGGATTACTCTATCGCGATTGGGATATGATCGCCATTGTAAGTCAGGCCAATATTGGGGGTGGGACCACGGCCATTGCTCTGGCAGAAACCTTCGACCGAAAAGAATTGATTCTTCCTGCAATTCTAGTCGGAAGCCTGGGAAATGCCTTAGGGACTTATTTGGGATTTATGGTAATCTATCTTCTGTAATTATTTTTTAAGAATAGCATTTTGAATAGTAACTAGAAAGAGGCTTTGACTGGAATGGGTACTTCGATATTGGACAAGTATTCTCTTTGTCTTGATCGAATGTCAGATAATTGAGGAATATCACTCAATCCCACATGTTCAATAATCAAAGACGCAGCACTGTGCGCAAATGAACACGCTCGAGTAATATCCTTATTGAGATAGTAGTCAATCGCATATGCCGTCGCAAATGTATCCCCTGCACCTGTCGCATCAACACTATTTGTTTGAATGGATGGATAATGGTAAGCTTCATTTTTATAATAGGCCGTTGCTCCGTTTTCATTATCCGTTACAATAACATGTGTACACTGGGCTATTATAAACTTGAGATAATGCGGAGCCTCTTGGATATCTTCTGTGCTAAGAAAAACTATGTCTACATTCTTCAACAAACTCCAATTCATTTCTTTAAGCGCTACCAATCCTTTATTGTCCCACTGTCTCAAAAAGCCCTGGATAGATGCGACTTTCAGGCTATTTGGAAATAGTTCAATTATATCGGGCGCGATCTCGTCGGCAATTGGGCAAAATTGAACAATATCATAATCTGTTCTTCTTTCAGCAAGATGATCTGAATTGATGGTGTCCGCCCTGGATTTTAAGTATTGAATGCGATAGTTTTCCATGTATTTATTGTGAAAAACCGTAGTATGCTCGGCTGGTACATTTAGCAAATTAATACCCAGATTTTCAAATCGATCAAAAAATAAGAAGTCATTACCCACACTGGTCAAAACACTTGTATCCAGGCTCCATGCTTTTGACAAAAAGCCTGAATAGGACGCGGATCCGCCCAGGATATATGCCTCGCCGACCCAATCATGACAGCAATGACCAATGCATAGATGTTTTATGTTGTTGAAATATTTTGTATCCGGTTGCATTCTGACTGTAGAATTAGAGCTTGTTATAAAATTTTGCAAACTGATTTTCAAAGATTTAAGGTTCTGGCTAGAGAAGAAAAATTGAATTTAGCGAGCTAAATGAAATTTTAATTCTGACGCCAAGGTTCTTAACTACTTGTAAAGCAGGAAGCATTAATAAGAATAAATAAAAACAGAATTGTAACCAAAATAAATTTTATAACATGCTCTTAATCCGTAATTTCCGCACAAACTACTAACTAAATGTTTACAGCCCTCAGTTTTATCGGTTTTCTTGCTTTTGTTGCTCTTTATTCATGGTATCGATTGAAAAACGAACCGCTGGATTCCGAGGAAGGGTATTTCTTAGGAGGTCGATCACTTACCGGAATTGTCATTGCAGGGTCTATGCTTCTCACAAATATTTCTACCGAGCATCTGATTGGGATGAATGGATCTTCTTACAAAAATGGTTTCGTGATTATTGCGTGGGAGGTAACTTCAGCACTGGCTCTTGTCATCGCGGCAATCTACTTTGTGCCTCGATATCTAAAGATGGGATTGACAACTATCCCCGAGTATTTGGAAAGCAGGTTTGATAGCATGACACGGTCATTGGTCGCCTTATTTTTGATGATTTCGTTTGTGGTTACGTTATTACCAATCGTGCTCTATACCGGAGCGATCAACCTGGAAAGCATTTTTAATATTTCGGATGCTCTCAACATCAATCAGGGTCAAGGCCTGTGGCTGACCGTTGTTGGAATCGGTATTATAGGATCAATTTATGCCATTTTTGGAGGGCTCAAGGCAGTAGCTGTTTCGGATACGATCAATGGATACGGATTACTGATAGGAGGACTTGCCATACCCGTAATTGCTTTGTGGCAGATTGGAGATGGCAGCATGTATGAGGGTTTATCCAAAGTATATCAGCATGCACCGGAGAAATTCAATGTGATCGGCAAGTCGGATTCTGTGATGCCTTTTGGAGTTCTTTTCACGGGACTAATGATCAATCAAATCTATTTTTGGTCGATGAACCAAACCATTATTCAACGGGCTTTGGGTGCAAAAAATCTGGCTGAAGCGCAAAAGGGATTACTTTATACCGGCATCCTCAAAATAGTAATACCGCTGGTGATCATTCTGCCTGGAGTCATCGCCTTTTACTATTTCGGAGATCGGTTTTTCGAAAATCAGGACATGATCTATCCTGAGCTCATTAAAAAGTTATTGCCTACAGGTGCTGTTGGCATATTTGCGGCGGTAGTCTTGGGTGCAGTTCTCAGTACATTTAATAGTGTGCTCAATAGTGCAGCCACGATTTTCAGCATGGACATCTACAAAAGACATCTTAACACTGACGTCCAAGGAAAGAAATTAGTTCGAGTAGGAAAAATGTGCTCCGCCGTCTTAGCGGTATTTGCCATCGCCGTAGCTCCATTAGTTGCTGAAGCACCCGATGGCTTATACCAATTACTCCAACAATTGAATGGCATCTTCTTCATTCCCATCGCCTCCATAATGATCGCTGGATTTTTCACCAAAAGTATATCCGCAACAGGAGCAAAAGCAGCACTTTTGGTCGGATTGACTTTTTACATTTCCTGCACTTTTATTTTCAATGTTGACCTCCATTTTGTCCACATTTGGGGGATAGAGTTTGTACTTAATATGGTGGTGATGTTTGTTGTTTCTCGTTTTTATCCTCAGGCGAAGAGTTTTGAACTTAAGGATTTGGAGATTGTGCAGATGGAGGAATGGAAATATACAAAGTCGTTATCTATCGTGTTGTGTGTGGTGACGGTGTTGATTTATATTTTGTTGGGGAATGTAGGGTGAAGCATCGGAGTATTTTCCATCATTTCCTCATCTTGAAATTTTGGATTCTTATGATTCGATTCCGAATTTTATTTGATATCAAATTCGGTGATTGCCAGGTGATGCAATAGCCTATTCTTGAGATATATTATTTGCCAAAGATCCAACTCAATAAGATTTAATTTTTTAAATATCGATTTTCTTAGTATATTAAAGTGTTGAGATAAGAGAAACCGATTTTATTCATCACAAAACCGTAGTATTTCATATCAGGTCATAATTGCTTTGTGAGTCTGTAGTTTTG
>JBCCVV010000221.1:0-11315 GCA_039194925.1 Bacteroidota bacterium | reverse complement strand
AACAGGATGTCATTATTACATGAAGATTGTATACGTATGCCTTGTAATTAGAAGATTCCTGTCTTCTTAATGATGATTTACAGGAAAAATCCTGTTACTATACCCCAAATGGGTGATTGGATATCCCATCCTTTTTCATTAATTTCACTTTTGAAATCAAATCAAAATTTAATTAAACTAAAAATCCTTCTATGAAGCATTTATTACTAACCACAGTTCTATTATTCTTTTTCTTCGCTTCTTCCGCTCAAACCAAATTTGGAGCAGGTGGAGTTTTGAATTTGGACAATCTTAATTCCATCGGTGTAACTGGAAAAGTTCATCACACCTTTGATGACGATTTTGCGGGTCAAGGTTCATTCGTTTATTATTTTGAAGACATTACACTTTATGCGATAGATTTGGATGTTCACTATTCAGGTTTTGATATAGCACTTGGCGATTTTGCTATTCGACCTTTTGGTGGTTTAAACATCTTTCGAATCAGTGTTGGTGGATTTGGGGATACGGATATTAACCTCAACCTCGGTGTAAGTGGAACCAAAGATCTGGGAAGTGTTGAATTGTTCATTGAACCTAAAATTATAATAGGAAGCGGCTCCGCATTGAATATTGCCGGTGGTGTATACTTCTAGTTTCAATTGTTTAACTCAAATTATCAGAAAATGAAATTAAATAAACTATCAATTTTTTATTGCTTGGCCATTCTGTTCGCTGTATCGTTTAGTGCTTGTGGCGATGACGATGACGGTGGAAGTGGTAATGTAGATTGCGATAATGCAACTGAAGTAAACAACGCGATTGCTGATGAAGCACAAGCAGTTACTGATGCGTCTACAGCATTTGCAAACGATCCTTCTGATGCAAACTGCGAAGCGTTCAAGAATGCTTATCTCGATTATATAGATGTGCTGAGAGATTTGCAAGATTGTGCCAACCAAGCAGGCGTTGGTGATACGTGGCAGACTACATTGGATCAAGCAGAAACTGCTGCCGAAGCCTTACTGTGCATGTAATCTGATATACATCGCAAAAATAGAAATAAAGGGAAAGGTTCAGGATTCTCAATCAACAGAACCTTTCCATATTTCATACTTGCAGATTTTTTCTCTGGTTTTATTTTACCTTTTATTACAGATAGGATTTATCTTTTTCTCTATCCGACTTCACCAATCTAGTTTTCCATTTCTTGATCATTAACGCTATCCAATGAAAAGAACTTTCATAATTGGAATTGGTCTTTTGGTACATACAATGCTGTATGGCCAGCAACATAAATTTACCAAGGTCAAGGCGAATAGTACTTTGGTTAGCAGTGAAATCATCGATATGATGCAGGATCAGGATGGGTTTATTTGGATTGCCAGCACAGAAGGGCTGGGAAGATATGATGGGCACGATGTTGTAGAATGGAGGCATTTTAAAAATATTGAAAATAGCATCTGCAACAATCGGGTACAAAGTATTCATCAGGCAAACGATGGCAAAATTTGGATTGGAACAAAAGGGGGATTGAGTGTGTATGATCCTGTAAGTGAGCAGACGCGATGTCTCTACAATGAAGGAAAGAATATCTCCAGAGGGGACAATATTGTGATTTCTGTTATTGCAGATCGCTTTGGATATGTGTGGTATTCGACGTATAATGGATTGTATAGAATGGATCCGATAACAGAAGAGAGACAAGTGTTTTTGCCCGATGAACATGATCCCCATTCCATTTCTTCACTGCTGACCTACTCCATATTTGAGGATAGTAAAGGAGTACTGTGGTTTGCGAATACGAAAGGGCTGTCTTACTATAAAAATGACGGTTCTTTCCAATTTACAAATTACGTCAACGATGAAAAAGGTGTTTCGGGATCGAATCTTGACGCATTGTTTAAGTTCTGCGAAACTGAGAACGGAGAATTGTGGGTTGGAGGACGTTCCGGATTCTTTCAGATCTTACGAAATGGTCAAAGTCTGCTCTTTAAAAAGTTTATACACGATGCTGAGAATCCGAATACCTTATCCTACAATTTTGTAAATCACTTAATGGCCAACGGCAATGATCTATGGGTTTCGACATGGGCAGGTGGTGTAAATCATGTTGTCTTTGATGATAACGGCGAAGCAATTTTTACACATTATCGGAACGAAAAGAATGATCCTTATTCACTTCAAACCGATGAAGTAAATACTACTTTTTTTGATGCATCGGGAGTACTTTGGGTAGGGACCAGTTTCGGTTTGATGAAAAGCAGCCCTACTTCAAGCAAATTTGGTTTGATCAGCGAACGACCGAATGTAGCCCAAACCATGACCAATAACAAGGTGCAAGCAACATTGGTTGATAGCAAAGGCAATCTTTGGGTGGGAACGGATGATGGACTAAACTTTAGACCTGCACGATATGGAATTGACGAGAACCATTTTATCAATATCAAACATGTAGAGGGAAGATCAAATTCTCTGACGCATAATAATATATTTGATATCTACGAAGACTCTTCTCATCGGGTTTGGATCTCCACATATGATGGATTTAGCATTGCCGACTTGAATACATTTGATCGAGTAAGAGAATTCAAAAATATTCGATTCCGAAAATTCCCTCATAAATGGGTATACGATATAATGGAAACTGAAAAGAATCAGTTTTGGGTGTCGACTTATGGTAAAATGGCAAAAATGTACTTTTCACCTGGAGCTGAACATCCTGAACTGACAATTTTTGATATGGATCCGGATAATCCTAAGGCATTAAGCAATGCGACCACATATCAAACGTGCAAAGACCACAAAGGGAGGGTTTGGGTAGGTACCTATTTCGGTTTAAGCATGATTGTAGAAGGTAAAGATTCTACCACGTTTGTCAATTTCTACAAAGAACGCAATGAAGCAGGAAGCATCAGTGATGTCACAATTAATTGCTTGTTTTTGGATTCAGGAGGGCGATTTTGGATTGGTACGCGCAATGGTTTGAATTTGTTGCTTGAGGATGATTCTGGAAATATGTCGTTCAAAACTTTCGACGAGTCCAATGGTCTGCCCAATCCAGTAATTAAATTTATGGAAGAAGATTTTCAGGGAAGGCTCTGGATAGGAACAGGAGATGGTGTGGTACATTTTGATCCCATAAAAGCAACGAAAGGGGAGTCTGCGGTACTGCAAATATATACTGAATTTGACGGCTTAGGAAAGAATAATACAACTGTGCGCTCTTCGTGCCAAGATTGGAGAGGGAATATCTATTTTGGTTCGGATGGCTTAAATTACTTCAATCCTAATGACATCCTTTTAAACGATAACGTACCAAATTTACTTTTTACTAAACTAAAGGTTGGGAATAAGGATATTAAGCCACAACCGGAAGGAATTCTGCACTCCTCAATAAGCAAGATTGGCACAGACATCAATCTTCAACATGATGACAATACCATTGAGATATTTTTTACGAGCCTGGATTTTTCCAACCCTGTAAAGAATAGATTTAAATACAGAATGGAAGGCATTAATGAAGATTGGGTGGATAACGGGAATAAGAATTCAGCCGTATTTACCAATTTGGATGCGGGTAAATATATCTTTCATGTGGTGGGTTCTAACAATGACGGGGTTTGGAATACGAGTCCAATATCCATGACTTTGAACGTGGCTCCCCACTGGGCGCAGTCGAGACTTGCCTATGTATTGTACGCGCTCTCTTTTATCACACTCTTAGGCTTCCTCTATAGATGGAGAACCGAACGCGCAAAGGAAAAGATGAAGATCATAAAGGATATTGAGTATGCAAGATTGGAAGAGCGGGAGAACTTACGGAAGAAAAATGCGGCAGATTTTCATGATGAATTGGGGCATCGTTTGACCAAGATTTCACTGTTTTTGGAAATTGCTAGAAAACAAGTAAATGGAAACCAAAAGCTGGTGGAATATTTGGAAAAGGTAAAACTAAATACCAAAAGTCTTTCGGAGGGTTTGAAAGATCTGATTTGGAGTTTAGACCCTAAAAAAGATACATTACTGGATACTGTAAATCGAATTCAAGAGGTCGGCGATGAAATTTTTGATTATTCAGATATGGAGTTTTCCACCAACGCAGTCCAACCGGATTATGAAGCGATCAAACTGAGTCCTTCCGAAAGAAAACACATCTTACTGATTTTTAAGGAGGCCATGAATAATACCTTGAAGTATTCAAATGCTAAACGGTGCAAATTTCAATCTGAAATGAAAGAGGGGAGTATATATTTCACTTTTATGGATGATGGAGTAGGTTTTGACCCTCATTCAATTTCACCGGGCAATGGATTGCATAATATGGAAGAGCGCGCTCAAAAGATAGGTGGTACATTGGATTTGGAAACCGCGGCAGACGAAGGAACTAAGATGACAATTTCGATCCGACTCACAGATAAAACCTTATTAACAAAACCAAAATACCAAGCACATGGATATTAGAATTGCCATAGTAGAGGATGATGCGGATATTAGAGAGTCACTGGGATTTATCATCAATGGTTCTGATGGGTTTCGGTGCGAATATCTATACCAAGATGCAGAGTCGGCAGTAGCAGACCTCCCTGATCAATTAATCGATGTGGTATTAGTGGATATTGAGTTGCCAGGAATTTCTGGGATAGAAGCGGTTAGAATCTTGAATCCTAAAATGAATAAAACGGATTTCATCATGTTGACCGTGAAGCAAGATGACAGCTCTGTGTTCAATTCACTTTGCGCAGGTGCTACGGGATATCTGATGAAAGACATTCCGCCGGATGATTTACTTAATAAAATCACCGAAGTAGTCAATGGTGGTGCGCCGATGAGTTCAAATATAGCGCGTCAGGTAATTAGTTCGTTTAATATTCCAACCATTCCATCTCCTCTTTCCAAAAGAGAAACCGAAATATTGCGATTATTATGCAATGGAATGAACTATCGATCCATCGCCACTGAATTATTTTTGAGTTCTCACACCGTGAAATCACATGTGAAAAATATCTATCGAAAACTTCATGTGCATAGTCGCGCAGAAGCGGTATCAAAGGCAATAAAAGATAATTTACTCTAATCTTTGTTGTTCTAATTTTTTACAAAATTTCCTGAATAATACGCTCCATCTTTTTGGATGATCATATAGTACACCGATTTTGTTTGTAAATCAGAAATATCAAGCTGATGCGATTGGATAGGCTCTCTCTTTACCAACTTGCCGCTGTAGTCAAAAAGACTTATTTCTCCTCCTGCTAATGATTCAGGGAGGTGTATTAAATCGCTGGCAGGGTTGGGGGATATTTCAAGTGGTTTTGCAGTTACAATATCTGACGTGCTTGTCGACCCTGGAAATGAACTCACCATGGTAGAAATAGTGGTATTTGTTATGATGGGTGCATTCAAATCAAAGAAAATATCCGCAGTATTTTCAATTATTGTACGCTCTTCGATATCCGAATTTGGTCGAATGGAGAAGAAAATATGCCCATGACTTTCTGGTTCATTATTGACAGAGTCGGGCAACATAATGTTCTCAAAAACGAATTTAATATTTCTTCCATTCTGACTCATCTGTGTAAGTCGATGACTCGTTTCGATCAGATGCAGACTATTTAAATCGAGATGTTCGCTTATCACGTCCTCTACCACAACATGCTGCGCTGGGAAATTTCCAGTGTTTTGGAAACGTATTCGATACGTAAGATCCTGATTGATAAGAGTAAGCAAATCTTCACCAATTCCTTCTGGGAATACGGCTTTATCATTTGGATCATAACTACAGCGCAATGTGAAACTTCTATCAACTTCTTTATCCAAAAAGGGATCTGTAAAGCCTTCTTGAAATAATGAAATGTGACCCTTCATCGGGATTACCTGACCCGTAAATGTTTCATCTGGCATCTGGAATTCTGTTGTGATTCTTATGCTTTGACCGGGCATGAGCATATCTATATCCCAGAACAATGAAGTGTCGGTAACCGTACTTGGTTCTACAGAACTGGATTGATATTCGGCAAGCTCGAATACTAAATCGATTTTTGCCGAAATGGGCACTGAACCAATATTGCGAACAATGAAAAAGTTGTTGTCCGTGGTATTACATAGCATTAGGTTGTTACAAAAATTGGCAGTCGCTTGGGCAATAGGGTATAAATACTTAAGCCCGAATAGGACTTCTCTATCCTGATTTTCGGTGTAAGAAAAAGTAACCACAGAGTCTGTTGTAGTGGCCATGCCCTCAATACTCGGTACGATTATGATCTCGTGTTCCAATCCATAAGCCGTGGCGTACGTAAATCCATCTTGACCATAAAGTGTTGTTTGTCCATTAACGATAAACCTAGAGTCAGAAAAATAATCTTCGTCATCTTCCATGATACCATTTTCATTTTTATCATGAAAGGCTGCCAGCTTCAAAGAAGCATTCGTCAAGTCATTGTATAGACTCACTTCTCCAAGAAACTCATTTTTTTGAGGACTGGGTAAAACGATTAATGAAGCGTCAGAAGTGGTTGCTATCTCCACACCGGAATAATCATCATAAGTCTTATCATAGAATGGATTTCTTCTTTCTATCCAATTGCCTTCCTTGAAGTCAAACACAGCGAATTTAGAAGTTTGGTTGGAAGCATTGAGCATTCCAATCGCAAAGGAATTGGTTTCTGGAAAAAATGCAGCATCCAGAATATTCCACCCAAAATTGACTTCTGCATAAGCTTCCAATGCTGAACCTTGCAATAACCAATCCCCGTTGGAATCAACTTTGTAAATGGCTATCTCTTTGCCTCTTGAAACCATACAAGATTCACCATCCGGGGATAAGACAGTAAATCGATAGTAGCCATCAATGATTGCTTTTTCGACCCATTCTCCGTCTTCAAAATCAAATATCTTGGTGCGTTGAGGGGTCACACTGCTTATACTTAGTCTGTTGCCATCACCAGAAATTCCAATCCGTTCACCAAACCTCCATTCATTGGCAGCCCCAAGAATTATGGATCCTTTTGACTCAACAGTACCATCTTCGTTAAATCGATAGACATAGACTTCTCCATCATCTATTTGTGGTATACTCATAGCAATCGTTCGCCCGTCATTCGAAACTGCATAAGCGTAGCCGGAGCCATCCTGAGGACTTGCGGGGTCATTTATTTTATTGTTCAAAACATACCACTCCCCATTTTCTTCTTGCATGAAATGCACTCTTGCAGGTCGGTGAACATTTCCCAGAGTTTCTCCTACGATGATTGTCGAGTTATCCGAAGAGATAGAAATGGCAGTTATTTCAAAAGTAAAACCAACCTCTTGATCGAATTCATACTTGCCATCCACCAGCTTATAAATCATAACTGTTGTATTGGTGTTTTGGTCAAATCTGCCAATTGCGAGCAAAGAGCCATCTTCGGCAATTGCAATGGAATGACCATAAAGCATCCCCGTTGGGCTAGTTAATACTTGAACCGGAACTTGGGCAGTTGCAAAAGAAACAATAAGAAGAAACGCAAAAAGGTGTAAAAATCGGATCATGATAATTCGTATTTTAGTTTAGAAATCGATGATAGTTTTAACTTCACCCGTAAAGGTACATATTTGTTTAGGGAATTTAATGTTAGCTATATTGCCAAACTTTGCATTTGACCCAAAACTCCAGGCTGAAGTTTTATCATGTTTTTACATAGTAATCCATTTTAGTTATGAGCAGAATTCTCGAGATTATAAATTCTTAAGAGCATCCATACTCCCCTTGAAAAAATCATGGTCAACCTTGCCTTGAACTCCAGTTACTACCGCTGATGGACTGTTCTGCCAAAACGTCCAGCTTATACTTTTCCAAGCATCAGGTACGTTGGGCTGATTGGTATCATATTCGGCGATCCAAAGATAATAGTTGCTAAATTTAGGGTCGTCCAAATATTCTTGAGCGAATGCATATGATGTATAGACAATAGGCTTCCGACTAAACGCTTTTTCTACCAGACTCAAGAAGGTGAGAATGTCTTTTTGCAATTCCTCTTTAGTGATTACGGTGTTGACACCATCCGTTTCGATATCCAATACAGGAGGAAGATCTTGAGCGGTATAGCCGGATTTGACGGTGGAAATAAAAAAGTCAGCTTGAGCTTCAGGAGTATCTTTGGTGTAATAAAAGTGATAGGCTCCTTTCATCATATCAGCTTTGCCAGCACTTGCCCAGTGCTGCTTAAAACTGGGGTCGACATAGGTCCTTCCCCCTGTGGCTTTTATAAATACAAACGAAATATTATCCTCCTTTACTTTACTCCAATCCACATGGGGTTGGTAGGCAGAAATATCAATGCCTTGCAGGTTTGTTTTACTTTTCAATAAAGTCTCCGATTCCGGGGTTTGGGCTTTGGCCGGCATCTTGTGATCAGTAGTATTGTCAGTTTTCGAAGAGTTTTGTGAATTTCCTGTTTGCGGGTTGATGCACAAACATAGAACACTACTTATGAGTAAATGGGCAACGATCTTTTTCATGTTTCTATTGATTGTTAATTTCTGTTTTGATGTGCTGTTATTCCAAAAGAACGAATCTGAAGATATGACTTTTTTGAGTTTTTGAATCTACCAGTTTGCCTATATAGAGCCCGGGTGTTAGAGCGGATAAGTCAATTACTCCAGTTTGCATTGTAGAAAATGCTACACTTCCCAATCGATCGAAAATTGTGAATCGGAGGTCATCCGTTTCTGACTCAATATAAAGCAAACCACGCGTTGGATTGGGATATACGTTGATATTCGATAGTTGTCTTTCATCTAAGGAGGTAATAAGATCAGCACCATCACAGTCTTCATCAATGCCATTATTTGGGATTTCCTCTGCGTCCGGATTAATATCGGCGTTCATATCATCACAATCTTCATCGCTATTAAATCCGTCCATGTCCTCATCAATAATGAGTGCTTCTCCATCGCAGTCTTCGTCGATGTCATTGTTGGGGATTTCTTCAGCATCCGGATTAATCTCGGCATTCATATCATCACAATCTTCATCGCTATTAAATCCGTCCATGTCCTCATCAATAATGAGTGCTTCTCCATCGCAGTCTTCGTCGATGTTATTGTTGGGGATTTCATCAGCATCCGGATTGACCTCGGCATTCATATCATCACAATCTTCGTCGCTATTAAATCCGTCCATGTCCTCATCAATAATGAGTGCTTCTCCATCGCAGTCTTCGTCGATGTTATTGTTGGGGATTTCATCTGCATCCGGATTGACCTCGGCGTTCATATCATCACAATCTTCGTCGCTATTAAATCCGTCCATGTCCTCATCAATAATAAGTGCTTCTCCATCGCAATCTTCGTCGATGTTATTGTTGGGGATTTCATCAGCATCCGGATTGACCTCGGCATTCGTGTCATCACAGTCCTCATCATTGTAAAAGCCATCATTGTCCATGTCAAAAAATGAGATTTCAAAACTATAATTTTGGTAGGTAGTATCAAACGTACAGTCGGTATTGATCACGCCAAAATTTAAGTTGTAGTTGCCATTGGGAAGGGTTATTTCTTGGGTGATGTCAAAAGTATCTAAACTGATAAATTCATAATCTTCGCATGAAGAAGTCATTGGAAATTGGTCGAAGACTATTGTAGTACCTTCTTCTGAATGGCTGATAACCTCATATTCACAACACAATAATTGTGGGATGATATTTTCATAGTGAATGAGTTGCAATGCACTGTCCACATTTCCACAGGTGTCTGTATATCTCCAGATCACATTATCAACTCGATTGGAACTTGTACAAAACTGACAATCAATCCTTTTAGTATTAAGAACTTCAAATTCCAAATTCCCATCCGTACAAATTGGATCATGGGTCGCAGTAAGCGTCGAATAGTCAATTGGATAAGCAGTGCAAGTGGATCGGATGTCAGATACATTAATTGGATTTGCAGAACCCTGATTATCCGTTTTAAACATATAGAGTGCATTGTTAAATCCGTCAAGTGATCTAATTCCTGAGAGCACATAACCATCATCAAATTTTATAACGCTGGTACCATTATTCGTACTCGAAATCGATGTATTGTTAAAATAGCTCTTATGCATTCGGATATTCCCGTTTAGATCCATTACCATAAGCTCTGGTGGTCTTCCTCCCATGAAACCTAATGTTTCACCCATAACCATTATTTCATCTCCATCTTTTGCCATCCGGGTCATAGAGAAATCTTGAATTTCCTGATGAATGAGATTGAAGTCTTCATCAAAAAAAGTGGTAGCCCGGGGTGCAACAACGACTATTCTGCCGAGCTCTTCATCATAAATCATATCCGAATTATATACACTACCCGCACAAGCTCCTGGAATAGGAATACGTCTCAGCACTTCACCAGTGGCTGTTATTTCCAGCAGATAGGATTCAATTATGAACATACCACCAATCACCAGCACTGTGTTTTCTTCCGTTCTGCCTTCCAGTACAAAATAATTCCCATTAGACCGCTTAGCGGCATTCAAGGCAGTATTATATTTTTCCGAGGTATTAAATATTATTTTATTTATTTCATTGCCGTTAGGATCATATTCTATCAAGAACATTTTATTTCCTTCTTCAGGAGTAGTTTGAGATTGAATCATGCCCGTAGCAATAGCGTTATTTTCGTACTTGCTAATTCTTGCCGGTCGGAGATTGTAACCATCAAAGTCAGATTTACTGCTCCAAGCAAAATTTCCATCCTTATCAAATTTGATTACCTGGACAACATCGACGTTAGGAATGTTTGATCTGCAAACGACAGCATATTCTTCATTCCCCATACTTTGATAATCAAATGGACGATACGAACCCATGGGTACAGTGAAATCGATAGATGATACCATGTTTCCCACTTCATCGTAGGATGTCGAAGTATGTTCGGTGAAGGAAGTACGAGTAATTACATTTATGGTGTTATCCTCATTTATTTGCATGTCAGCAAATCGAAGGGATTCTATCGGATCAAAGAATTTTTTCCACTTTTGGGCGGTTGAAATTTGAACTATGAGGAGCAGACAAAAAATGAGAATCGGGTTTTTCATATAGCTATTTTTTTGAGGTGATTCGAAATAATTGGGTTAGATCCTATTGTAACGATTATCGCAGTTTTATAAAGGCTTGGATTTTACAAGGGGTTAACATAGATAATCGGAACATACCTTTGGTTTGATGCTTTGGCAATATACGTAATCTCGGCACTATTCTGAAAGCATAATGATGATAAATGGAATCGTAGCAAAGCAAGTATTCTAAAATTTTGCATCCTAAAGGCATCTTAACAAGCGACAGGTATTTGACTTTTTAATTCGTTGATTTTGTTTTGTT